>NZ_JAGGQS010000048.1:0-121502 GCF_018613175.1 Bacillus sp. ISL-47
ATATATAATAATATAAAAACAAAGTTAATTTCAAACATTCTAAAAATTCTAACTTAAATAATCGTATTCTCATAAGGAAGTGCTTCAATATTGGGTAATATAGATCATATTGTTTTCGCTGTGAAAGACCTGGAAAAAAGCAAGCAGCTCTTTTCGACCATTTTTAAAGGAAAATTTATAAAAGAAATAGATTTGCCGGAACAAAATGCCCGTGCTGCGTATTTTTTATTGGGAGAAGTGATAATTGGTTTTGAGACACCTTTGAGTTGCGAGGGGGATGTATACAAATTCCTGGAAAAGAAAGGAGAAGGCTTGCACCATATCGCATTCAAAATTGAAGACTCCGAAGAGTTACATAACAGCTTACTGGAAAATGAAGTTAACATTATTGGTTCTAAAGAGAATCATGGTGTAAAGAAGGAGTTTTTCACCCATCCAAAAAGCTCACTTGGCTTGCTGCTGCAGCTAATCGAATGGGAGCATCCATATAAAGATTCATTGGAAAAGAGAATTGAGATTCTTGGAGATGAATAAAAGACTTATAGAAAGGTTTGATTATATGAATTTTGAATTAAGCAATGAAAATTTACAAGTGAAAAACATGGCTAAAGCCATTGCTGAAAAGGAGATTTTAGAGAATGTAAAATACTTTGAGCAAGAAAGAAGATTCCCGAAGGAAATATTACAGAAAATGGGAGCAGCTGGATTATTTGGAGCCTGTTTTCCGGAAAAGTATGGCGGATCGGAAATGGGTTTTCTGAACTTAGCCATTATTGCAGAGGAAATTTCTAAAGCCCATCCTTCTTTTGGATACGCTTTCAATATGCAGGCGATGACTTGTCCTTTCACAATTTTAAATTGGGGAACAGAGGAGCAAATTCAGAAATATGTTCCCGATTTAATAAAAGCCAATCTCATTGGTATGTTTGCTCTTACAGAATCAGGCGGGGGGTCTGACCCAGCCGGATCCATGAAGACGACTGCACGTTTAGAGGGCAATGAATATGTAATCAATGGATCAAAGACATGGATTACTTTTGCGAACGAAGCAGACGTTGGAGTCCTTTTTGCTAAAACGGACATGAAAGCAGGCCACAAAGGGATCTCAGCATTTATTATTGAAACAAACCGCCCTGGTTTTACCGCCAAACCCATAGAGATTAGCTCTTTGGGCCACATGATGAGAAGCTGCGAAGTGTTTTTAGAAGATTACCGGATCCCGAAAGAAAATCTTCTTGGGAAAGAAGGCGAAGGATTTAAAATTGCCATGAATGCACTGGATTACGGGAGGCTTACTGTTTCATCCCGTCTTGTTGGAATTGCGCAGGGGTGTGTAGATGAATCTATTAAATACTGTAATGAAAGATTAGTAGGCGGGAACCCGATTGGCGAATACCAGATGATCAAGCATTTGATTGCAGACATGGTTGTTGAAACAGATGCAGCGAGACTCCAAACTTATAGAAGTGCCTACTTGAAGGACAAAGGTGAAACGGCTACAAGGGAAAGCTCTTATGCCAAATATTTTGCCTCAGAAGTAGCTGCCAAAGTCTCCAGGAACGCTTTAGAAATCTTTGGAGGCAATGGTATATCAGATGAATACCCCATTATGAAATATGTAAATTACGCAAATATGCTTCATTTCGGTGAAGGTTCTGCTAATATTCAGCGAATCCTCATTGCTAATGATGCTTTAGGAATAAAAAATGCAAACAGGCATCATATTGAACGAAGGTTTGCACTAAGCAGTGATATTACAGATGAGAAAAAAGTACGTTTATGAATCGATAAATAGCCGTTCTGTATTAAAAAAGAGCATAGGTTTCCCAATGAGCAACACGAATATAAAAGAATTTCAATTTTTAAAGTGATTAGAAAGGATATCCTTTATGACAGCTATACAGCATATCATTAACATTTCAAAGGAAGAAAAAAGAGCAGTTCTTACGGAGATAGAGTCGAAACAAATTCTTCGGCATATAGGAATTCCAGTTCCGGATTTTCGACTGGCAAGATCTGCTGATGAAGCCGTTGAGCAGGCAAAATATATCGGTTTTCCTTTAGTGTTAAAAATTGTTTCGCCTGACATCGTTCATAAGTCTGATGCTAAAGGGGTAATTCTTAATATCCAAGACGAGCAGCAACTGAGAAATGCTTATAAAGAGATTATGATAAATGCAAATGAATATAATTCAGATGCGAAAATAATAGGGGTATCCATTCAGCAAATGGTAAGCGGCGATAAAGAAGTTATTATAGGCATGAACCGTGATGATGTTTTTGGTCCAGTCCTATTATTTGGGGCAGGTGGAATCTTTGTTGAAGTACTTAAGGATGTAACTTTAAAAGTACTGCCTTTAGCAGAAAAGGATATTGATAACATGTTTACTGAAATTAAGGCGAACAAAATACTCACAGGGTTTAGGGGTACTTTGCCTGCTGATTCTTCAAGCTTAAAGGCCATCATAAAAAAAGTGGCAGAATTATCTTCTAATTTCCCTGAAATTTCTGAACTTGAATTAAATCCTGTGATTGTCCATGAGCAAGGGAAAGGTGCCGTTGCACTGGATGCCCGCATCATTCTTGATCATCGAACAACGGAGGTGGCAGCCAGTTGAGTAATTACAAGGTAATTGAAAAATTGCTTAATCCTTCATCAATAGCTGTGATAGGTGCCTCCCACAATGTTCAAAAGCATGGAGGAAGATTGATTGAGCATTTGCTTAAACACCAATACCAGGGTGAAATTTACCCGGTAAATCCCAAAGGGGGAGAAATTCAAGGATTAACCTGCTATAAATCAATTGCAGAGATTCCCGAAACTCCGGATCTTGCCTGTCTTTTAATTGCGCCGCGGCTGCTTATGGGAGCATTGAAGGATTGTGCCTTAAAAGGGATTAAGATGGTTATGATCCATGCTTCAGGGTTTGCGGAAACTGGCAAAAGTGGAGAATTGCTGCAGAAGGAAATCATAGATTTTGCCAGGAAACACAATATACGAATTTGCGGCCCAAATACCATTGGGATTGCAAATGTAAATAATAGGGTGTTTGCCAGCTTTAGCATGGCTATGACGAGCAAAGAAATTCCCATGGGTGGGAGAATATCCTATATAACTCAAAGTGGAGCTATCGGCGGTGCCATGCTAAGCCAGGGGTGGGAAAAACAGATAGGAATCAATAAATGGATTAGTTCAGGTAATGAAGCTGATTTGAATGCATCCGATTATCTTGAATATGCAGTTGATGATCCGTCCACTGGCACGATTTGTATTTTCCTTGAAGGCTTGGCAGATGGAAAAACCTTTAAGTCGGCATTGGCTAAAGCAGCTAATAAAAAAAAGCCTGTCATAATTTATAAAAACGGCAGAAGCGAAATTGGACAAATGTCAGTAAAGTCCCATACCGGTGTACTTGCGGGAAATCATGAAGTATATAAAGCTGTTTTTAAACAATACGGAGCAATTAATGCAGAAGATCTGGACGATTTATTTGATTATGCCATCGCCTTTGATTCACCAAATAAGTTGAAAAGCAGCCGGATAGGGATTATCTCGACGTCTGGCGGAGCATGCACGATTGTCTCTGATCAGTGCGTCAAATATGGATTAGAGGTCCCTGAACTTTCAAATGCAAGTATTAAAACGTTAACAGAAATTTCACCTGATTTTTCTACCCCTCAGAATCCATTTGACACAACCGCTCAAATATTAAATGATCCTGAATCATTTAAAAAGAGTTTGGAAGTTTTTATCCATGATGAAAATATTGACGGCCTTGTACTTATGCTGACAACGATTGGCGGGTCAATTGCTGCTAAAGTAGCAGAAGATATCATAGAGCTTTCAAAAAAGACTGAAAAACCAATGTACGTCGCCTGGACAATTGCAGAATCATTAGCAAAGGATGGGATGGTTAAACTCCGCCAGGCAAAAATCCCTTTATACCCAAGTGCCGAGAGAGCTGTAAAATCTCTGGCTGCCATTCAGCAGCATATGAGTTTTTTGGAAGAGTGGGAAGAAAAAAAAGATGAATACAGCGATTTCTTTTTTGCCATTCATAAAGAGGAAATTTCAAACAGTTAAGGTCGTGAAGTTATGCAGCACTTAATGCCGGTTTTAATATTAACAAGGGGAGTTATTTTATTAACATTGGCATTGTCCTATATGCTTTATTCTTTTTTCTCGCTGCCTTTGGATCTTTTTCTAGTATCTTTGGTGGTTATCGCATTTTTAATATCATTGCCATGGATGGCTGTGTTTCCAAAAGTAATGAGCGCAGCACTTCTCGTTTTTGGCAATATGATCTTTTTCTTATATGGCGGAAATGTTGAATACTGGATTGCCTCCATTCTTAACAATGTCGCTTTGGTTTCATTATTTATCACAGTCCCTTTGTTATCCTACCCCTTAAAAAATGGGGGATATATAGAGTACATGGATTACTTTGTGGTGAACTTCTTGAAAAAAGATATGAAAAGGATTGCCTTTGTAACAGCGATAACCTGTATTGTCAGTTCGTTTTTAAATTTAGGTTCGCTAAGAGTTATGTATGATTTATTTTCAGTACGATTCAAGTATTTAAACAAAGTATTTGTAAGAAGCCTTGTTCAGGGATTTTCACTGGCAGCCTTTTGGTCACCGTACTTTGCGGGTGTGGCGATTATCCTGCACCTTGTTGGGGTTAGCTTTGTATCATTTTTTGGATATGGCCTCGTAATGGTCATCATTTGCTACCTGACATCTGTAGTGATTAATTTAAGGTTCCTATCCAAAGAGGTATCGACAAATTCAGCTCCCTATGTAGCTGTCAGTCTGGAGGAAGATGGAAGCAAGAAGCAAACAAAAAAGGTAGAGCATAAAAGAGGAATTGAATTAATAATTGCGTTTATTGGTTTATTCCTGGCATTATTCTTCCTGGAAAAATGGCTTCATTATAATGTGCTTTTACTAATTTCCATACTGGCAATCTCATATTCAATCGTTTGGTCTTTAGCTATAAATAAAATAAAGGAGTTTGCATTCTCCTTAAAGAATTATTTTACGGAAGTTGCCCCCAATGTCCATACAGAGTCCATCATGATTATTTCAGCAACATTTTTTTCCCAGATGGTTTTGCTGACAGAATTTCCTGCTTACTTATCATCCTTATTTTCCAGCATAAGCGAGATCTCTCTTATTCTAACGGTAATAACCATCATCTTGACTTGTGTTATATCATCTTTTTTCATACACCAAGTGCTTCCCATCTCAATTTTTGCGACTACGCTATCCCCTGATGTCATTGGATTAAAGCCTGAACTATACGTTTTAATCCTGGTAATAAGCTGGGGTATAACTCCGCTTTTATCGCCAGTTTCTGCAGCAAACTTGCTTGCATCTGCATTATTTAAGACAAAACCATTTGAAATAGGGATTTGGAATATAAAATATGCCCTTTCAGTCATCCTGGTTTCATCCGTATCAATCTATTTGATAAACATGTTTGTTTAGAAAAAGGGGAACATTCCATTATTTTTGAAAGCGGTATCAAGGTTCCTATTACTTTAGGGAGGTGATTATAAGAAGTATTATTCGAGCCATTTTTTTAATAATGAATATGACACCAAACTAATAAACGAGGGGAGAAAGAGAGATGAAAAAACTTTTATCTATTTTTATCATTGCATTAATGGCTTTTGCTTTAATCGGGTGCAGCTCAAGCAGTACTGGAGGCGGAGGGAATTCCGATTCAAGTTCGGGTTCTGGATCAGATTCAGGATCATCTGGAAAACCGGATAACTATTCCATCATGTTTGCTACGGGAACAACTACTGGAACTTATTATCCTCTGGGTGCTATTTTCTCTGACTTCTGGAATAAGAAACTGGATTATGTTCAAGCGTCCTCCCAGGCTACAAACGGAAGTGTTCAAAACCTAATTTTCATTAAGCAGGGTGAGGCTCAAGTTGCTTTAACACCAACAGGGACTCTATATGAGGGATATAACGGAGAGGCCTCATTTGATGGAAATAAAGTTGAAAATGTACGCATTTTGGCTGGTCTATATCCAAACGTCAATCATCTGGTAGCAAGAAAAGGTGCAGGTATCGAAACAATCGCTGATGTTGCAGGGAAAAAGATCGTTCCAGGTGCAACTGGTAGTGCAACTGAAATTGAAACCCAGCGTGCAATGGAAGCTTATGACGTGGATTATGAAGGGTTAGGCAAAGATTTCGTTGGGTTTACAGAAGCAACCGACTTGATGAGAAATAAGCAAACAGATGTTGCAATGGTCATGGCTGGGGTTCCAACATCCGCTGTTACTGAAATGCTATCAACCGCTGACGGCATGCTGCTTCCTTATTCTCAAGAAGCTGTTGATTATCTAAAAGAAAAGTATCCTTGGACAATGGAGTACACAATTAAAGCAAACAGTTATGAGAATCAGCCTGAAGATGTGTTATCAGTTGCTCAAAATAACTTCCTTGTAGGTACAGCGGATATGCCTGACGAAGTAGCTTACGACTTGGTCAAAACTTTATGGGAAGGATTGGAAGAATTAAAAGGGTCACACGCTGTAATTGAACAATTTGATATTGAAAAGGCATTAGAAGGAACTTCGGGTATTCCAATTCATCCTGGTGCTGAAAAGTTCTACAAAGAGAAGGGTATTCTTAAGTAAATTAGTATGAACACCAATATAACTCTATCGGTCGAGTCTGAATCGATAGAGTTATATTGTTACTTAAGCAAAAGGAGGCAGCTGCTAAATGAAGACAGCCGAATTGGAAAAGTATAAAGATAAATTAATGGGTCTGATACCGCCAGAAAGAATCGTAAAAGTGGAATTTACAAGGCCTTCGCGGGAAATTATAGAAGCTTTTATGGAATTGGATGGACTTACGCCTACAGTTTCAGATGTTCTTGATTCCATGGGTATTAAAGGGGCCATTTCAGCAAGCAGGCTGCGCCCTATTATAACAGGCAAAAAGATAGTCGGTCCTGCCGTTACCATCCGCTATATTCCTGAAAGTAACACTCCCGATCATGGTTATTACAATATGGAACGGGCAAAGCTTGCGGACAGAGACGTATATGCCGTTGCAGAAAAGGGGGATGTAGCAGTATTCGATGCAGCTGCGCTGGGAGATGTATCTGTAATGGGAGGGCTCTCAACCCTCGTTGCAAAACAATGGGGAATGGCAGGAAATATAGTAGATGGCGGTGTAAGAGATATTGATACCGTTCGTAAATTGGATTATCCGGTCTGGAGTACTGGCCAAACTCCAATTACAGGAAAGTATCGTGTAGAGGCGATGGAAATCAATGGACCCGTTTCAATTGCAGGTGTCAGGGTAAATCCAGGTGATTTGATTATTGCCGATGACAGTGGGATTGTGGTAGTTCCAGGAACCAAAGCAGAAGAAGTTTTAGAAAAGACAATTAATGCCACCAAAAGAGAAGATGAAGTAGTGAGGCTTTTTGAAAGCGGCGCTTCAATTGAAGAAATAACCAGAATCCTGCCGCCGAGCAAATGGTAAAGGGGGATAAACATGTCAGCGTTTCAGGATTTAGCATGTGAAGAAATCATTAAAGGGATTGAAGACACAGGGGCTGATTACTTGCTGACTTTGCCATGCAGCACGATTGGCAAGGTTATTGAACACTTTGAGAACTCGAATGGAATAACTTCGTTCCCAATCAGCCGGGAAGAGGATGGGATAGGAATTGCGTCAGGGATCAGTTTAGGCGGACAATTTCCAATAATGCTTATCCAGGATACAGGAATCGGGAATTCAATTCTGGCCCTCACCACGTTTGCTCAGGCCTATCATGTTCCTATGCTTATTTTGGTTACTCGCAGAGGCGGATTCGGTGAGATTAATTCCGCAGTTAATTTGTTTTCAGAACCGCTGCCGGAGATTTTGGATGCAGCAAGAGTTAAAACGTTTAAACTTGATTATCGTGTTCCCTTGAAAGAATGGAGTACAGCCATTAAGCAAGGGGCTAAGTATGCCAAGGATACACATCGCCCGATTATTGTGATGTTCAATATTAAAGGGGGTGCGGAACAATGATGTCTAGACTGGATGCTCTTAAAATCCTGTTTAAATATACAGAGAATATACCTGTCATTTCTTCTTGCGGGAATACTTCGAGAGAGTGGGCAAGTCTTGGAAGACGGGATAACCATTTATATATGGTGGACACCATGGGGTTAACTCCATCTGTTGCAATCGGTGTCAGCTTGACTTTAGAAAAGAAAGGATTTAAAAAGTGTATTGGCATTGAAGGGGACGGCGGTGTTCTAATGAACCCCAATTCTTTGGCATCAGCCAGCTATTTGAACCCGCGCAAATGGATGCTGATTGTTTTTGATAATGAATGTTTTGCCTCGACCGGAGGGCAATGCTCTTTGGCAAGCCGCATTGATATAGCCAAAGTAGCAGAAGGTTTTAATTTAAGAACGATTCAGACAGATAATGCCGATGACTTTGAAAAGGCGGTTCAGAATTCCATCGAAGAGGATGGACCTATTGTTATACATGCAAAAATTAATCAGGAAAATCAAAAGAATCCTTTTATAAATGACGATCCTGCTGTACTGTCGTATAAATTTTCGAGCTTCCTAAATTAATAGAAAATAAAAAAACTGTATAGGGAAGTAACTTTCTCTATACAGTCTTAACAGATTGTATTTTAATCATAAAACGCAAGGCTCCAAATGTAAAATAGAAATTCAAAATATTTTTTCAGAAAACTTCGAAAAACATGATATTGAGGGGGATATAAATGAAAGCTTTAGTCATAGACCACATTCATGAGGAGGGTATTACCCTACTAAAACAATATTGTGAAGTAGACTTTAAACACGGTCTATCACAGGAAGAACTGGCTGCCATAGTAGGGAATTATGATATATTGCTTGGCCGTGCAACCCATTTAACAGGCAGAATAGAAAAACCATTACTGGAAAACAGCGGAAAACTAAAAGTAATAGGAATTGCATCTGTCGGACTTGATCAGTTTGATCAGGACTACATAGCTTCAAAAGGGATTAAGTTAATAAATCTTCCAGGTGTCAACTCAGCATCTGTGGCAGAACATACTGTTTCTCTTCTCTTGTGTGGAATGAGGCATATCCTCCTTGCCTATCAGCAAATGAAAGAGTCTATCTGGAATAAACATGGATTCACTTCTGCTTTGGAACTGTACGGCAAAACAGTTGGCATTATTGGATTTGGAAATATTGGAAAAAACGTAAGTGCTATTTTGAAGAATGGTTTTAATATGAAGGTGCTGGCATATGATCCATACATTGATGAAGTAGAAGCACAAGCTGGCGGAGCAAAATTAGTGTCACTTGAAGAACTGCTGGCACAATCGGATGTTGTAACAATCCATGCCCCCCTAACAGATGAAACTTTTCATATGATTGGCGAAGAAGAAATGAAAAAGATGAAAAAGGATGCCGTACTGCTAAACGCAGGGCGAGGCGGGATTATTGATGAAGATGCATTATATAAATTTTTAAGTAATAATCACCTGCGATTCGCAGGACTTGACGTTCAGGAATCAGAACCTTGCTACCATTCACCATTATTTTCCCTTGATAACTTTATTGCAACCCCGCACATTGCTGGGCTGACATATGACGCTTTGAGCAGGGCGGGCAAAAGAGTTGTAATTGAATGTCTTGAATACCTCAATGTCGAAGTGGATGCCATTACCCCCGGCGCCTGATTAAATGAAAGGAGGCCCGGTTAACATGAATTTTAATGAACTTCTTCTGGCTGGAAATATTAATTATCCCCACAATATATTTTTAAGATTTGAAGAAGAATGCTATACCTATGCAGACATGTGGAAAATCACGAACAGGCTGGCAAACGGGTTCTTAAAAAGTGGAATTAAGAAAGGTGACCATGTTTCCATTATTCTATCAAATCGGCCAGAGTTTATTTGGAGCTGGTTTGCATTGGCGAAGATTGGTGCAATTGCTGTAACGATTGATACACGTTTAAAAGGTTCCTTATTGCAGCATCAATTAAAAAATAGTGAAAGCATGGCAATCATAACAGAGGAAGAGTTTCTCCCTGCCATACTTGATATGGATATCGATCGCTTAATAATCGTGTCGGATAAAGAAATGGCAGGCAGTGAAATCGATTTGATCCATTTTAATTGTTTATTAAACGAAAATGAAGTTGATTCAGGCTTAATTGAATATACTCTTCAGTCTGGATGGCCTCTAACGATCGTTTATACTTCAGGAACTACCGGCCCCGCTAAAGGAGTCGTGAATCCACACGAAACTTTTGTATTATCGGGCAAAGATATAGGAGATGCAGTCGGAATGAACCAGACTGATAATTTATATTTATTTTTGCCCCTTTTTCATGCCAATCCCCAATTAATGGGCATACCCGCTTTGCTTTTAAATGGGGCAACGGTCGTTTTGGGAAGGAAATTTTCAGCTTCTTCTTTTTGGGATACGGTCAACCATTATCATGTTACCCTTTTCACCTATGTTGGGACAGTATTAAGCATACTGGATAAAGTGACACCGCCAAAGGTTCACACCAGTTTGAGGACGGCTTATGGCGGCGGTGCACCAGAGGACATTTGGAGAAGCCTTGAGAATAAAACAAATGCCCGAATAATGGAAGGCTATGGGATGGCTGAAATTGGCGGCTTTGCTATTATGAATTCCTTGAAAGAGTCAAAGATTGGGAGCATTGGCAAACCGCGTGAACTATATGACATTCGCATTTTTGATGACCATGACTGCGAGTTGCCTGCTGGGGAAGTGGGGGAAATTGTTGTACGTCCCAAAGTTCCGTTTTCGATGTTCACTTCCTATTTTAATATGGAGAAAAACACATTATCAGCTATGGGGAATTTATGGTTCCACACGGGTGATTTGGCTAAGAAAGATCCAAATGGTTTCTTCTATTTCAAGGGAAGAAAGAAAAATATGATTCGCAGAAAAGGAGAAAATATTTCCGCCTATGACATAGAAAATATCGTACAGCAGCATCCAAGTATCCTGGAAAACGCAGTCGTACCGATTCCAGATGAAATTGCCGGACAAGAGGCTAAATTAAGTGTTGTCTGCAAAAAAGGAGAAGAGGTTTCCATTGAGGAATTATATATGTGGTTGCTGGAAAACCTGCCGTCCCATATGGTTCCAAGGTACTTGGAAATCAGGGAAGCCTTTGAGAAGACATCATCAGAAAAAATTAAGCTCCAGGTGCTCATTGATGAAGGAATTAAACATGTATGGGATGGGGAAGAAAAAATAAGCAGATAAAAGGAGTTTTTATAATGGAAAATAATCATATTGTATTTGAAAATCTTACAGAAGAAATTGCCGTTCTTAGATTAAATAGGCCGGATTTTCTAAATTCATTTAGCCACGAGATGATTGCGGACTGGTATAAATCACTAGTGGAATTTAAAGAGAATGATAATTTAAAGGTGCTCATCCTAACAGGTACAGGGAAGGCGTTCTCTGCAGGAGGAGATATTAAAGCATTATCAAATGGGGAGGGCTTTATAGGAGACCCTAAAGAGGATTTATGGGGTGATGCCGTTAAGAGAAAAGCTTCCTTGTGGGAAAACATTCAGAAAATCCCTCTATTATTAGAAGAAATTGATAAGCCGGTAATTGCTTGCATAAACGGCGATGCCATTGGCGCCGGGCTGGATATGGCCCTCATGTGTGATATTCGTTTTTGTGCAGACCATGCAAGACTTGGAGAAGGATACATCCATCTGGGACTTGTGCCTGGAGATGGAGGCGGATACTTCCTTCCTAAAATAGTGGGAGAATCAAAAGCACTGGAGTTATTGTGGACAGGAGAAAGATTAAATGCAGAGAAGGCTTTAGAGATCGGGCTAGTCGATTATGTATATGAGAAAGATTTAGTGTTAGATAAGGCACTTGAATTTGCAAAGGTCTTATGCTCAAAGCCACAGAATGCAATAAGGATGATTAAAAGGCTTGTAAAAAACCATAACAACGTCAGTCTGAGGAACCACCTGGATATGGTATCTTCGCATATGGCTGTTGTAACAGATACACATGAATATATGGCTCTACTGGAACAAATGAAAAACAAACGAAAGTAAGGTGCATAGCTTGAAACTTCAATTGACTGAAGAGCAGCTTAAACTTCAGAATGAAATTCGGGATTTTACAAGAGAAAAAATAGTTCCCACAGCGGATGAGAGAGACCGCGAGGATGTGTATCCAAGAGAAATAATTAAAGAAATGGCCGCACAGGGTTATACAGCTCTTACAGTGCCCGAGAAATATAATGGTTTAAATCGTTCCAAAATCGATGCTTGTATTTTAATGGAAGAGGTGGCGTACGGCTGTGCAGCAACAGCCATATCGCTGATTACGATTTTTCAGGCTGAAACCATGCTCATGTTGTTTGGTAATGAAAAAGTTAAAAACCATTACCTGCCGCTTTTTAGAGAAGGATTAATTGCTTCATATTCTTTAACAGAATCCAAAAGAGGATCGGATATCAGAAGTGTTGATACAAAAGCAGTTAAACAGGGCGAGAGCTGGATCATAAATGGCAAAAAAACATTTATTACATCCGGCTCTGCAGCCGAATTTTTTATTTTGCTGGCTGAAACAGAGAAAGGGGTTTCGATCTTTGCGGTTGACCGTGACCTTCCAGGAATAACCACTGAAATTGGTGATAATTCACAGACGATAGGCCTTCGCAACGGGCCGCATGTGGATGCATATTTTGAAAATGTCGCTATTCCGGATTATTGTCTTATCGGAGAGGAAGGAAAAGGGGTTAAGCAAGCCGTCATTACACTTAATAATAGCAGGACTGCAGCAGCTGCTATCAGTGTAGGCATTGCCAGGGCAGCCTACGAACAGAGCTTGGAGTGGGTGTCATCCAGAAAAGCATTTGACCAGTCTGTAATCGATTTTCAGGGCATCCAGTGGATGTTTGCAGACATGCTTATGAATATAAATGCTTCCAGGCTATTAACCTATCAGGCTGCTTACTTACATGATATTGGAAAAGCTTCTATTTCTGAATCCAGCCAGGCGAAACTATTTGCCGGACAAATGGCTACAAAGGTATGCTCTGATGCCATTCAAGTATGCGGGGCTTATGGAACAACTATAAATGCCCCTTTTGGCCGCTACTTAAGAGATGCAAAATCTTATGAGATCGCAGGCGGAAGCAATGAGATATTAAGAAACACTATTGGGAAGGAAATCAAGAAGTCGTTATAAAAATTATATTCATAAAATTTTAAATAAATAAAATATATAAAATTATTATAATTTTTAAATAATTATAGATTTTTATCTAGCATTTATTATAAAATTAAATAAAACAAAGAGAAATATTGAAAATGAGAATATTAAAAGGTGGTTTCAACATGTTAACTGAGAAATTGAAAACGCTCTCATCTTCGCCGGTATGGAATCATATTGGGCTTGAACTGGAATATGCTGAGAGCGGAAAGTCAAAGGTTTCCATGCCTGTGAAAAAAGAATTTCTGCAGATTTTCGAAAAAGTCCATGGCGGGATATTGGCAACTCTTTTAGATGCTACGATGGCTTCGGCCATTAATTCTGTTTTGGAAGACCATGTTTTTTCTGTGACTGCTGAAATGAAAATCCAATACTTACGGCCAGCAACAGGCAGGATTCTGATCGGAAAAGGAGAGGTAATCCAGAATGGAAATACTGTAACAATCTGCAAAAGTGAAATTTATGATGAACAGGACAAAATGGTGGCATTTGCAACCGGGACATTTGTTAATAAAAGAAAGACCTAGAATATTGCGATCTATTAAGGAGGAATGAACGTTGAGTCAATTAACGAACCAAGTACAAAATGAAGAAGAGATCCTTAAAAAATATGACAGTGAATTTAGAACCCGAGACTACCTCGGCGTAACTGCCAAAGTAGTTACAGGGATATTGATAATATGGTCTGTTTTTCAGCTTTACACTAGCAGTTTGGGGATTTTGGAAGCTATTAAGATGCGTGCGTGGCACCTTGGTTTTCTGCTTATTCTGTCATTCCTCATTTATCCAGCATCAAAAAAATCAGCAAATAGCCGGAAATTGCCGACTGTTTGGGACATGATATGCATCCTGCTGACATTCATTTCAATTGGGTATTTACTATTAACATATGACACTTTTGCAAGGGAAAGATTTGGTATTCATGTTGAGATGGATTATTACATGGCTGCTATAGGAATCCTTGTTGTCTTTGAAGCCAGCCGAAGGGTTGTCGGGAATGCACTCACAATCATCTGTGCTGTTTTTCTAATTTATAATTTCATAGGCGCATATATTCCAGGTACACTCGGCCATGTAGGCTTTAGTTTTGAACGCGTTACGGATATTATGTTCTGGGGCAGCCAGGGGATATTCGGTATCGCTTTAGGTGTTTCTGCAACCTATATCTTTTTATTTGTTTTATTTGGGGCATTTTTGAAAAACAGCGGTTTTACAGACTTCATTAATGATATTGCTCTATCCATTGCCGGCTGGACTGCAGGCGGACCAGCGAAAGTATCCGTTATCGGAAGCGGGTTTATGGGGATGGTAAATGGAAGCGCGGTGGCAAATGTTGTTACAACAGGAGCTGTGACCATACCTTTAATGAAAAAAACAGGCTATAAATCAAAGTTTGCCGGAGCAGTAGAGGCTGTAGCTTCAACAGGTGGCCAATTCGCGCCTCCAATTATGGGAGCAGCGGGCTTTATCATGGCAGAGTTTTTAGGGGTTCCTTACAGAACCATCATGCTCGCAGCGATTATTCCAGCATTTCTTTATTACGTAACAGTTTTCATGGTTGTTCATTTTGAAGCAAAAAGAATAGGGCTAACTGGAATTTCAAAAGAAAATATCCCCAATATGCTCAATGTCTTGAAAGAAAGAGGCCATTTGCTCTTGCCCCTTGTTATATTAATAGGTTTGCTCAGCACAGGGGTAACACCTTTATATGCAGCAGTATTTGCTTTAATTTCTACCGTTCTGGCAAGCTGGATTAGAAAATCAACTAGAATGAACTTTAAAACGATCGTAGATTCTTTAGTTGAAGGCAGCAAGGGAGCAATTGGAGTCGGTATTGCGTGTGCTATTGTCGGTGTGGTTGTGGGAACCATTTCATTGACAAGCTTGGGATTAACATTAGGAAACAACATTCTTGCCTTGGCAGGAGATAACTTGATTATTGCAGCTATCCTTACAATGTTAATTAGTATCATCCTGGGAATGGGTATTCCTGCTACTGCTGCTTATATTATCGTTGCTACTATTGCGGCACCTTTGCTTGTCAAGCTTGGCGTACCTCCTTTAGCGGCACACATGTTTGCATTCTTTTACTCAGCGCTTTCAAACATAACGCCTCCTGTGGCGCTTGCTTCCTATGCTGCAGCAGGGCTTGCCGGTGCTTCCCCAAACAAAGTTGGGATGGAAGCAATGAGAATTGGAATAACAGGGTTTATCATTCCTTTTTTCTTCCTTTTCAATCCGGTCCTTTTATTCAACGGTGACTCTGTTGCCTCAAGCTTAATCGCTATGGCTACATCTACTATTGGTGTAGTGTGTTTGGCTGGAGGATTGCAAGGGTGGTTCGTAACGAGAACAAACTTAATTCAAAGAATTGCTCTATTTGTTACAGCATTTTTGATGATAAAGCCAACGTTATTGACTGACATTTTAGGACTGTCGATATTAGCTGCCGTTATCATTTGGCAAAAAATGTCCTCAATTAATATTAAAGATCAAAAAAATAATGATGTAAGTGAAACAACAAGCAACATATCAGGTTAATGCAATTTAATTTATGGCTGCAATTAATTTGCAGCCATAAAATTATAAATAGTCAAAAGGTGGATTGCTATGAATACTGATCAAAAAAAGGTTGCCTTAATAACAGGAGGCAGTTCGGGAATCGGGCAGGCTTCGGCAAAGGAATTAGCAGAAAAAGGATATAAAGTTGTTGCAGCGTATAATTCAAATTTAAGTGGTGCTCAAGAAACAAAACAAATAGTAGAGAATGCAGGCAGTGAGTGCCTGATCTTTAAAGCAGATATAACCGTTAAGAAAGAGGTTCAAAACCTGGTAGAGGAATCAATAGAAGCTTTTGGACAAATAGATGTATTAGTAAATAACGCAGGAGCAGCCATAAAACGCAGTTCTTTTTTAGATATTGATGAAGAGCTTTGGCAAAAAACTTACGATGTCAATGTAAAAAGTGTATTTCTCGTATCACAGGCAGTCCTAAAGCATATGGTGCCCCGTAAGACAGGAAGGATCATAAATATCTCATCAGTAGCTGCAAGGCTTGGGGGGCCTGGTGAAAGCATTCACTATGCATCAGCAAAAGGTGCAGTTAACACTCTTACTGTTGGCCTGTCAAAGGAATTTGCCCCACACGGAATCTTAGTGAATGGAATTGCCCCTGGATTTATCCTTACACCTTTTCAGGATAAATATTCGACTCAGGAACGGATTGACCGCATTGTGCCTACCATCCCAATTGGCAGAGCAGGAACTTCAGAGGATATTGCAAAGGTTGTAGGGTTTCTTTCATCCGATTCTGCTAACTATATGATGGGTGAAATCATAACAGTCAGCGGCGGAAGATAGAAGTTTAAGCAGGAGAGTGCAGTGCAATAAATAATGCTGCCAGATTAGGGTGCAGCTGCCAAACATGGATGATAAAAAGAGGGGGGAACTTTATGACATATAGAAAAATAGACTCGGATCTTCTTGAAAGGCTATATGGGATCATCCCTGATCGGAACCGTATTTTGACTGAGGACATTGATCTATTAAGTTATTCGTTTGACGCCTCTTTTGGCAGCTTTAAACCTGAAGTGGTCATCCAGCCTCTCCAAACACGTGAAATCTCCAGCATTGTTAAATTTGCTAATGAAAATAAAATCCCCATTTACCCCAGGGGACAATCCACTAGCTTATCAGGCGGACCATTGCCTGTTAAGGGAGGGATTGTCCTGGATTTATCCCAGATGAAGAGCAAATTGCAAATTCACCCTGATGATTTAATTGCTATTGTTTCACCTGGTGTTATCACTGCAGATATTCACAAAGCCGCCGAAGAATACGGGTTAATGTATCCGCCAGACCCGAGTTCCTCATCCATTTGTACCATTGGCGGCAATCTGGCGGAAAATTCCGGGGGACCAAGATGTTTGAAATATGGTGTCACAAAAGATTATGTTCTTGGTTTGGAAGTGGTAACCCCTAAAGGGGAGATCGTCCGGACAGGCGGAAAAACGATGAAGAATGTAACTGGTTATGACCTTACTAAACTTTTGGTTGGATCGGAAGGAACCCTTGGAATTATTACTGTAGCTATCCTTCAACTTATTCCTAAACCAAAATCCGACGAAACGCTTCTTGCTGCTTTTGCAGATATTGAAACAGCAGGAGAAACGGTCTCCAAAATCCTTACTTCCGGACTGTTGCCTTCAAAGCTGGAGATAATGGACTAGGGATGTATTCAATCAGTTGAAGCATATTCACCCAGCGGGCTTCCTCTTGATGCGGAAGCTGTTCTTTTAATTGAAGTCGACGGGCATCCCTCAGCAACAAAAGAAGAAATTATGGAAATAGCCGAAAAGTGCAGGGAGATTGGAGCTAAGATGGTTAAAATAGCCGATTCAGGTGAAGAAAGCAGCCAATTGTGGAAGGCAAGAAAATTACTGTCTCCTGCCATTACTCGTATAAAACCTACAAAAATATCGGAAGATGCAACCGTTCCTTTGAGCCAAATTCCTGTGATGTTTAAGAGATTAAAAGAGATCAGGGAAAAATACAATGTCAGCTTAGTGGTCTGCGGCCATGCAGGTGATGGCAACCTTCACCCAAATATTGTGGCGGATATACGTAATCAGGAGGAAATGGAAAGAGCTGAGAAAGCAGTTGAAGAAATTTTCAGAGCTGCAGTCGAATTGGGGGGAACCCTTTCCGGCGAACATGGGATTGGAACGATGAAAGCACCCTTTATGGAACTGGAAGTAGGTAAAGAAGGGATTGAATTAATGAAATCAATTAAGCGGGCATGGGATCCTAATAATATACTGAATCCCGCAAAAATCTTTCCTGAACCTGATCAAAAGTTTTTGCTGAGACATTGACTCTTCGTTCCATAAATAAATATAAAAACACTTTACATAGGAGGAATACACATGAAACAGCCATTAGAGGATATAAAGGTACTGGATTTATCAAGGGTCTATGCTGGTCCGGGCGGATCAATGATTTTAGGAGACCTGGGAGCAGATGTGGTTCGAATTGAATCACCAAAAGGAACTGACAGTATGAGGGATTGGGTACCTTTTATTGAGGGAGAAAGCACTTATTATATGTGCGCGAACCGAAATAAAAGGTCCATTACACTGAACCTGAAGGATCAAACAGGAAAAGAATTATTATTAAAACTGGTTAAGGACGCTGATGTTGTTTTAGAGAATTTTAAAACTGGAACATTGAAAAAAATGGGCCTTGGGTATGAAGAACTAAAAAAAGAAAATCCAAGCATCATTTTATGCTCTGTAACAGGATACGGCCAAACAGGCCCTTTTAGCCATGAACCTGGATTTGACCCCGTGATTCAAGCTATTGGAGGTATTATGGATGTCACCGGTTTCCCCGATGGAGAACCAACGAGGGTAGGAGTTCCTGTTGTTGATATAATGACTTCTCAATACGTTGCCATCAGCATCATTTCTGCTCTAAGGTTAAGAGATCATACAGGAGAAGGGCAGCATATCGACATTTCATTATTGGATGTTCAATTAAGCTCCCTTGCAAATGTCGCAAGCAGCTATTTAAATACAGGCTCCATCTCTGAAAGAATTGGAAACAGCCACAGCTACATTGTTCCTTATCAGGTTTTTCAATGCCAGGACAGACCGTTGATGGTATGTGCAGGAAATGATCGTTTATATAAAAAGCTATGCGACGTTTTAGGGCATTCCGAGTGGGCAGAAAATGAAAAATATATAACCAATAACAAACGGATTGAAAATCGTGATGAATTAACAAGCCAAATCCAGGCGGTTTTTTCCGGTAAAACAGCTGATGAGTGGTTTCATTTGCTCTCGGATGCGGGTGTACCAGCCGGACCGGTTAATAACATTGAACAAGTTTTTGAACATCCTCAAGTTAAAGCAAGGGAAACGGTTGAAGAGGTATCACACCCAACACTTGGAACCATAAAATTGGTGAAGAGCCCAATAAGGTTTTCAGGGCTGGAAATACAAACAAAAAATCCCCCTCCTTTATTAGGCGAACATACAGAGGAATTTTTGGAGAAGGAGCTGGGAATCAGCAAGGACGAGATTGCCAGGTTAAGAGAGGAAGGAATTATCTAACTTCAATTCTTATAAACTATGAAAGGAAGTTTTTGGATGGATTTAGGATTAAAGGGAAAGGTAGCTATTGTCACAGGCGGAAGCAAGGGAATTGGCTTTGAAACAGCTTTTCAGCTAGTAAATGAAGGAGCAAAAGTGGCAATCTGCGGACGGGGAATAGAAGCATTAAACGAAGCTGTCCAATTCATTTATAAGGAGACTGGAGAGAAGATTTTGGCTATACAGGCTGATGTCTCCAAAGCGGAGGATTGCAATAAATTAATTGAAGAAACAGCATCCCATTATGGGGCTATTGATATTTTGATAAATAATGCGGGAACATCATCTGCACATGCTTTTGAAGAGGTAAATGAAGAAATGTGGGAAGAAGATTTTGGTTTAAAGCTGTTTGGCGGGATAAATTGTTCAAGAGCGGCCGTGAAGCATATGAAAATAAACGGCGGGGGAGCCATTGTAAATATTACTGCAGTAATCGGAAAAGCACCGCCTGCTTCGTCCCTGCCTACATCGGCTACCAGAGCAGCAGGGATTGCGTTGACGAAAGCTATGAGCAGAGATCTTGGGAAATACTCCATCCGGGTTAATACAGTCTGTATTGGATTAATTCGCAGCAGCCAGATTGAAGAAAAGAAGTGGAAAAAGAATGCAAGCCACTTGACATGGGAAGAGTTCTCGACGGATCCCGGACACGATATTCCGCTTGGAAGGATAGGAGAGACTTCAGAGGCAGCAAAGGTTATTGCATTCCTAGCTTCTGATGCAGCCTCATACGTATCGGGGACATCAGTCAATGTAGATGGCGGAAAGGGAGCTGTCGATTAACAGTATTTCTAAAATTTAAAAGGGATACAATATCCAGTATCCGTAAGGAGGAAGAATGTGGAGGAGCTTACAATTGTTATTGACGGTGAGCAAGGGGAAGGCATCGAAAGTACCCTAAGTGAAAGTATGAAAGATAAGCTGATTAAGAGGTTTATTTGATATGGGAGCACTAAAACATAGCTGAGGTCATATTTGCAGCTAATGTTTGGCTCCCTCTTTCTGGAGGAGATATCCATTGGAAAATGCGGATAATATTTATCGGCAATTAAAAGAGGTTATTACAGATCCAAATAGAATTCTTTCTAATATAGAAGATCTCTGCAGCTATTCGTTTGATGCCTCATTTGGAAGCTTTCTGCCTGAATTTGTTGTCCAGGTTACTTCAGCTGATGAGGTTTCCAAGGTCATGAAAATTGCCAATAAAGAAAAAGTTCCTGTTACACCAAGAGGCAGTGCATCAAGCTTAAGTGGTGGTCCCCTGCCGGTAAAAGGCGGGATAGTGCTCGATGTTTCGCTATGGAATGATCTCTTACTAATAGATCCAGATGATCTGGTCGCTGTTGTTTCCCCTGGAATTATTACGGCAAGGATTGATGAAGCTGCGAATAAATACGGATTAATGTATCCGCCTGATCCCAGCAGTTCTAATATATCCACAATAGCAGGCAACCTTGCGGAGAATTCGGGTGGTCCACGAGGTTTAAAGTACGGTGTAACAAAGGATTATGTGCTTGGTCTTGAATTTGTAACGCCTGAAGGCAATATTATCCGGACAGGGGGAAGAACAGTCAAGAACGTTACCGGTTATGACTTGACAAAGCTGATTGTCGGATCAGAAGGCACCCTTGGCGTAATTACTGAAGCAACTTTGAGATTGTTGCCAAAGCCCCCGGCTTCCGAGACATTGATGGCCATTTTTGATGACCTTATCAGCTCTGGAAAGGCTATTTCTAAAGTTCTAAGCTCAGGGATCATTCCTTCGAAAATAGAGTTAATGGATCAGGCATCCATTAGGGCCGTGGAAGATTATCAGCCGCTCGGGCTGCCGTTGGATGCTGAGGCCATCCTGTTAATTGAATTGGATGGACACCCATCTGCAATCAGGGATGAAATCATTAAAGTCAAAGAAATTATGGACCTTACTGGGGCCATTCAAACGGTTATTGCCGATACAGAAGATGAAGCGAAAGAACTTTGGAAAGCCCGTAAACTGGTTTCACCAGCCATTGTAAAAACAAAACCTACCAAAATATCAGAGGATGCTACTGTTCCGAGAAGCCAAATTCCCGAATTTTTCAAGAGATTAAATGATATTAAGAAAAAGTACGATGTTTCTCTTGTTGTTTTTGGCCATGCAGGAGATGGAAATTTACACCCAAATATAATCTGTGATAAACGGGATAAGGAAGAAATGGTCAGGGTTGAAAAGGCGGTAGCTGAAATCTTTAAGACTGCTGTAGAGCTCGGGGGAACACTCTCTGGGGAACATGGCATCGGCACCATGAAAGCCACATTTATGGAGCTTGAGCTAGGAGAGCATGGTGTTGATATGATGAAGCGAATTAAGCAGGCCTGGGATCCTAATAATATTATGAATCCTGGGAAAATTTTTCCTGAAAAAGGTCAAAAGTTGGTGTTAAGTGAATGAATGGAGTTGAAAGCCTGGCCTACAATGAAACTTTTAATTGCGTTCAATGCGGCTATTGCCTGCCAGCTTGCCCTACTTATAAAACAATGAAAAAGGAAACTCATTCACCAAGAGGCAGAATAAATCTAGTAAAAATGGCTGCTGAAGGAAAAATTTCTATAGACAAATTGATGGAGCCAATAGATCTATGTTTAGGATGCAGGGCCTGTGAGAGAGTCTGTCCGACCAATGTTCAATATGGCGCCATTTTGGAATCAGCAAAAGAAGTTCTACAACAGAAAAAGACGCAGAAGATGTCCTATACGGGAAAAACAGTCAAGAACATGGTGTATAACCAGTTCTTCCCAAAGAAACAAAATTTAACGATGGCGGGACATTTGCTTTGGTTCTATCAAAAAACTGGCTTGAAAAGTGTTGCCCATTCAACAGGGTTGATAAACATTCTTCCTGAAAATTTAGCAGCATTTGATAATGTTATTCCTGCTGTACCCAGTCCGGCCGCAAGAAAGAGACGGCTGCAGATTCTTAAACCGAATGGTGAAGTAAAATACCGGGTTGCCTTTTTTACCGGCTGTGTAATGGATGCCGTTTTCCATAAAATTAATGATTTAAGCATGAAGCTTTTGCAGGCAGGAGGCTGTGAAGTCACAATTATACCCGAACAAACCTGCTGCGGGGCCCTTCATAGCCATAGCGGAGAGGTGAACCTGGCAAAAGAACTTGCAAAGAAAAACATTGGCGCATTTGAAAATGTAACCTATGATTATTTGATTAACAATGCTGGTGGCTGCGGTGCCATGCTGAATGAATACGGCCATCTTCTTAAGGATGAACCAGAATGGAAAAATAGGGCAGACAAATTTGCTCTTAAGAGTATTGATATTAGCGTTCTGTTAAGCAAGCTCGAATTGCCGCTCAAAAAAGAGATTGATAAGATTGCAACCTATCAGCCTTCCTGCCATATGAAAAATGTTCAAAAGGTAGACAAAGAGCCACTTGCACTAATGTCATCAATTAAAGGATTGTCCATAAGAAGAATGGAAAATGAAGATATGTGCTGCGGGTCAGCTGGAGTTTATAATATCGTAAACTATAAAGAATCTATGAAGATTTTGGATGAAAAGATGATTGATATGAAGAAAACAGCCCCGCATGTCATTGTTACAACGAATCCAGGGTGTTTACTTCAAATGAAGCTGGGAATTGATAGGGAAAAAATGAATGAGAAAACAGAAGCGGTCCATTTAGTTGAACTTCTTGCAGAATCCTGCGAAATTTCATAACCCTGCAATCTATAAAAGAATGATTAAGGAGCATATATGAAACCAAAAGTTATTATTTATAAAAAGATTCCTCATACAGTACTTGCTTATATTAAGGAACATTGTCATGTGAGCTATTATGAAAATCTGGACAACTGGTTAAATCCGCAGTTTTTAAAGGACTTAAGCGATGCTCAAGGGCTGATCGGCAGCAGTATGAGCATAAACAAAGAATTGCTGGATAAAGCCCCTCAATTAAAAATTGTCTGCAATGCATCAGTCGGATATAACAATTTTGATATGGATGAGCTTACAAGAAGGGGAATTATGGCGACTAATACACCTGATGTTTTAACAGATACAACGGCTGATACCATTTTCGGTTTATTGCTTTCTGCATCAAGAAGGATTTGTGAAATGGATAGATTTGTAAAGGATGGAAAGTGGGAAAAGCTTATCGGCGAGGATTTATTTGGCACAGATGTCCATCATAAAGTCCTGGGGATTATCGGTATGGGCAGAATCGGCTCAGCTATTGCCAAGCGGGCAAGCCTCGGGTTCGATATGGAAATCTTGTACCATAACCGAAGCAGGAATGAAAATGCCGAGAAACGATATGGTGCAAAAAGAGCTGAGCTTAAAGAGCTTTTGTCCAAATCGGATTTTGTGTGTTTAATGACTCCGCTCACGGATGAAACGAAAAATTTAATCAGTTATCCTGAATTTAAATTGATGAAAAAAACCGCGTTTTTTATAAATGGTTCCAGGGGTGAAACCGTGAATGAAGAAGCGCTGGTGAAGGCTTTATATACAAAAAAAATAGCAGGGGCAGGGCTTGATGTCTATAGTGAAGAACCAATTAATCCTGATCACCCGCTCCTAAAGTTAAAAAATGCCGTTACACTGCCGCATATGGGTTCAGCTACTGCAGAAACAAGAACTAAAATGGCGTTACTTGCTGCAGAAAACCTCGTAAAGGGAGTATCTGGCGAAACACCGCCATCCCTATTAAATAAATCTCTAATATCAGTAAAATGATTTTGACTTTAAGATCCTTCCTCAACATTCAATCCAGGAGGCGGTTAGATGGGAAACACAGGCTATCGTGTAATTAAAGATTTTGGACGGCTGGATCAGAGTATAATAGATGGCTACAAATATATTTCTACTCCTGTTATTGGAGATGTAATGGGAAGAATGAGAGTTATGAATTATGCTATTAAACCAGTCAATATTTCCGGTGTCCACATGGCTGGGAGAGCATTGACAGTAAGGACACATCCATCGGATAATTTACTTGTACATAAAGCAATGGATCTTGCCCAGCCTGGAGATATTATTGTTGTTGATGCAAGCGGTGATACGGAACATGCCATCATAGGTGAAATCATGTCCTACTATGCAAAAACGAAAGGGGTTGGCGGGTTTGTAATAGATGGAGCAATCCGGGATCGAATGCAAATTGCCAAACTGGGGCTGCCTGTTTTTGCAAAAGGATCTACACCGAGAGGGCCATATAAGGAAGGACCGGGTGAAATTAACACAGTTATTAGCTGCGGAAACGTCCCCGTGTCACCTGGTGACGTCATTATCGGTGATGATGATGGGGTAGTTGTCGTTCCTAAAGGAGAAGCCCATGTTATTTTGGAAAAAGCGACGGAGTTGTCGGAGAAGGAAGAAGAAATACTCCGTGCCATTGGGCAAGGAAAGTGGGATAGGTCATGGGTGGATAAAATTTTAAAGGAAAAAGGGATTGAAATCGAAGAAAGAAATGAAAAAGCAACAATTTAATTGCTTAGCCATTTTATAGGGAGATGAAATTATGAGATTAGCTACTGTAAAAAGATTTGGAGAAGAGAAAGCAGCAATTATTACTGGACAGGGAGCAATATTAATAGAAGCCATCAATAAAAACCTGAATTTAAACTGGGCTTCAAATCTCCTTGATATTATTGAATCAGGCCAGCTAAAACATTTGACAGACTGGTATAATAAAGACGGAAAAAGCTTGATTGAAGATTTTTATGAAGTGATACCAGCAAGCACTATTGAATATGGTCCATTGTACAGATTCCCAAAAAAGATCTGGGGGATAGGGCTAAACTATGTGGAGCATGCTGCTGACTTAAGCGAGTCTGCCCCTAATACAGAGCCGGCAAGCTTTATGAAGCCAACAACAGCCATTATTGGTCCAAATGATGCAATAAAGATACCTCATCAATCGAACCGTACGACAGCAGAGTCTGAATTGGGTGTCATTATCGGCAAAGAATGCAAGGACGTTTCCATAGAAGATGCCCCCAATGTCATTGCTGGATTTACAACGATTATAGATATGACAGCTGAAGATATTTTACAGGTAAATCCCCGCTATTTGACCCGTTCGAAAAGTTTTGATACTTTCTTTAGTTTTGGACCGCAGTTAGTGACACCAGATGAAGTCGAAAATGTACTTAATTTAAATGTTTCTACTGTTATCAACGGAAAATTGCACCGGAAAAACATTGTTTCAAACATGACATTTAATCCTTGGCACTTAGTTTCTTTCCATTCAAAAGTTATGACACTTCTTCCTGGTGATATTATTTCTACCGGTACACCAGGAGCAGTCGTCATACGGGATGGGGATGTAGTAGAATGCCAGATTGATGGATTCGAAACATTGGCCAACCCGGTTAGGGATTTAAAAGTGAACTAATTTAAAATGGCTGTGCCCATAACGGGCACAGCCATTTTTATTAATCATTATTTGGCTTGTATAGCAAAAAGTCAAAATCACAGCCCTGATCAGCCTGGAGAACATGCTTTTGATATAGGGATGCATAGCCCCTCTCAAGAAATGATGGTGGCTGCCACTCCGAACGCCGTTTATCCAATTCCTCTTCTGGTACATGCAGCTGAAGAATACGTTCTTCTACATTGAGTTCAATGATGTCTCCGGTTTTAACCAGTCCGATTGGACCCCCAGCAGCTGCTTCTGGTGCTGCATGGAGTATAACTGTTCCAAAGGCAGTTCCGCTCATCCTCGCATCAGAGATGCGAATCATATCACGGATCCCCTGTTTTAGGAGTTTCTGCGGGATCGGAAGCATTCCTGCCTCAGGCATACCTGGACCGCCTACCGGTCCTGCATTTTGCAGCACCATGATATCATCTGGTAAGATATCCAGCTCCGGATCATCGATTCGTTCTTCAAGATCCTTTAATGAAGAAAAAACGACTGCACGGCCTTTATGTTTTAATAACTCCTTGGAAGCTGCCTTTGGTTTTATGACGGCTCCATTGGGTGCAAGGTTTCCTTTTAATACGGCTATGCCGCCTTCACCATGCAATGGTTTTTCAAACCGTGTAATAATATCGCGGTATGTATCTGAGCACTTGATATTCTCCAGGTTTTTACCCATGGTTTGTCCAGTGACCGTTAATTCATCGGTATGCAGCAATGATTCCAGCTCTTTTAAGACAACTGGGGCCCCGCCCGCTTTAAAGAAGTCCTCCATTTGATACTTGCCAGCTGGGCGCAAGTTGGCGATAAATGGAGTGGTTCGGCTTAATTCATCAAAAAGATTTAATGGCAGTTCAATATTCAGACGCCCTGCAATAGCTATTAGATGGATAACGGCATTCGTCGATCCCCCGACAGCCATCAGCATTCGAATTGCATTTTCGATTGATTTCCTTGTAATAATCTGTGAAGGGGTAATATCTTTTTCTACTAATTCAACAATTTTTTTCCCAGTTTGGACAGCATGCTCGAGCCTGCGGTTATGTGTTGCAGGTATGGCAGCACCGCCAGGAAGCATCATTCCCATCGCTTCTGCACAAACCGCCATCGTACTGGCACTCCCCATAACCATACAATGTCCGGCAGTGGGTGCCAGCGCTTTATTGATTTCTTCAATTTCCTGATCATTTACTTTTTCTCCGCGATATTCCTGCCAGAAATATCTGCAGTCCGAACAAGCTCCCAGCGTTCGGCCCTCATACTCGCCATTATTCATCGGTCCTCCTGTAATAAGAATAGAAGGAATATCAGCACTGGCGGCACCCATCAATTGAGATGGAGTAACTTTATCGCATCCCCCAATTAATACAACCCCATCAATAGGCTGTGCACGTATCATTTCCTCTGTATCCATTGCAGCTAGATTTCTATAAAGCATTGTGGTTGGGCTAGTATTTATTTCACCCAAAGATATAGTAGGAAATTCTAAAGGGATTCCGCCAGCCATTAGAACGCCGTTTTTAATAGCAGTAATTAAAGGTTCAATATGGGAATGGCACCGATTGATTTCACTCTTTGTATTGCAAATGCCAATAACCGGTTTATTAAAATCCTCCGGGTCATATCCCAGATGTCTATTAAAGGCTTGTCTAATAAACTGGCTAAACCCTTTATCTCCATAAGAGGTCAATTTCTTCTTTTTAATTTCTTCTGTCATGATCTTATTCTCCTTTTTTATAGAATTTTAGTTCTATTAATCTTGTCTGTAGATTTTCGTTGGTGAAATCTACAGTCTGAGTTATTCCGGGGAGCTCTCGGCGGTCTGTTCCTGCAGGCTTACCTATTAATTTTCTCTCCCGATTGGTTATCATTGAGAAACTCGCATAGCATGCGGGGAAGCAAAACCATTCTTAGAATTTACAAGTCATTAGCTCCAATCTAAATTGTGCCAAAAATTAAAAACACTAATTGAAAATTATGAATATAATTATATTTTATTTTATTAGTAATTTCTATAAAATTTTATATATTATTAATGAAAGTCAATAATTCATTGACATAATTTTCAGAAATATTCTATACTTGGTATATATGATTAACTTTTTTCCATAAATAATAAACTGATTGAAATTGAAAGGGAGTGAAGAGATGTTTGAGCTTTTTGAAATCGAACAGCAGTTTCCAGATGATAGACTTACCGATATAAAAGGGAAAATTCATAGTGAACTAAATCAATACCTGCGTACTGAACATTTGCCTAAAGGAGCAGAGATTGCGATTACAGCCGGGAGCAGGGGAATATCAAATATCGTACTAATTCTTAAAGAAACGGCAACTTTTTTAAAAAATTTAGGGTATAGGCCGTTTCTGGTTCCTGCAATGGGCAGCCATGGGGGGGCGACAGCAGAAGGCCAGGTAGAGGTGCTTAAACATTTGGGCATTACTGAAGAAACAGTTGGTGCAGAAATCCGTTCTTCCATGGACGTTGAGCTTTTGGGACATACACCAAAAGGGCAGCCGGTTTATATGGATAAAATCGCGTATCATGCTGATGGAATCCTGGTTATTAACCGAATTAAAGCACACACAGCTTTTAGAGGAAGAGTGGAAAGCGGCTTGAGCAAAATGGTCACAATTGGCCTGGGGAAGATTAAGGGAGCTTCTTTTGTTCACAGTGATGGCGCTTTAAAGATGGCAGAAAATATTGAAGAAGTTTCATCTTTTGCTCTTCAACATAGTCCAATTTTAATGGGATTGGCCATTATCGAAAATGGATATGATGAAACGGCTGATATAGCAGGTGTAACAGTGGAAAGCTGGCATTCCAAGGAAGAGGAACTTCTTCATTATTCTAAGTCCATGATGCCGAGCCTGCCAGTCAATAATATTGACCTTCTGCTGGTTGAAGAAATGGGTAAGTGCTTTAGCGGTACGGGAATGGACCCTAATATTATCGGAAGATGGCGAATTGATGGGGTAGAGGAACCGAAATTTCCTGCTGTAAGCAAACTGGCGGTTCTGGACTTGGCAGAAAGGTCCTTTGGCAACGCTCAAGGAATTGGATTGGCTGATTTTACAACACAAAGATTGGTGGATAAAATGGACCGCAAATCTACATACACAAATGCACTAACAGCCACATATTTAAGGCGCGCGATGCTGCCAATGATTTATGATACAGAAAAAGAAACAGTAGAAACAGCCATTTACAGCCTAGGTCCGAAAATTGACAAGGGGACTATTAAACTTGTCCAAATTCCTAATACACTCCATTTAAATCGAATATTTGCAACTTCTCCCGTTCTAGAGGAGTTAAAGAGATCAAATCGTAAGTTTACTATAAAAGGTTCTCATCAGCTGACATTTGACGAGAGCGGTGACATATTAAAGAAATTGACTGTCCACCAGTATAGTTAACTAGGAGGTTAACATGGAAAACACTATTAATCTTCAAAAAGCTGCTCTTGTTATAGATCCTTCAGATAATGTGGCGGTTGCCCTCACTGACCTGAAAAAAGGGGAAATGTGTTTTTTGCGCTTCAGTGACAAAGAGGAAGAGGTAACGCTCCTTGAAGATATAGCTTTTGGCCATAAACTGGCAATCTTTGATATTGAAAAAGATGAAAGCGTTTTAAAGTATGGTGAGGAAATTGGAAAAATGTTGGTCAGTGTTCAAAAGGGAGCTTATATTCATAACCATAATATGTACTGTGAAAGGGGTATGAAATCATAATGGCAGATACATTTATGGGATTCAGGAGAAAAAATGGAACTGTAGGCGTCCGTAATCAAATAGCCATTATCCCATCTGTTTTTTGCTCGGCAAAAGTGGCAGAAAGAATAGCTTATCAGGTGCCAGGCAGCGTATATTTTAGGCACCCAGTGGGATGCAGCCAGGTTGGGGAGGATTTAGAGGTTACTGCTAAAACGCTAATAGCGATTGGGAAAAATCCCAATTTTGCCGGAGTTGTAGTGGTAGGTTTGGGATGTGAAAGATTTTCTCCCTATGAATTAGCAGAAGGGATTGCTCCAGCAAATAAAATGCTGGAAACAGTCATTATTCAAACGGAAGGAGATTCTCTGGCAGCGATTCAAAAAGGAAGCAAGATTGCACGGGAAATGCAGCAAATTGCCTCCGGGCAGGTTCGTGAGGAGGTTCCTGTAAGTGAATTAATGATCGGACTTAACTGCGGGGGTTCTGATATGACATCCGGATTAATTGCAAATCCAGCTTTGGGCATAGCTTCGGATAAACTTGTGTCACAGGGAGGCTCTTCAATATTAAGTGAAATTACAGAATTAATCGGAACAGAGGATATCTTGGCAAGAAGAGCGATTAATGAAAATGTAGCAAAGGAAATTAGGGAAACGATTTATCGTACAGAAGAAAAACTAAGAAGACAGACACAGAACTCAAGCAATAAAGACAGAACCCACTTAATTTCTACAGGAAACTATGCTGGCGGATTATCAAGCGTCGTTGAGAAGTCTCTTGGCAGCATGAAAAAGTCCGGCAATTCTCCCTTTTCAGGTGTCATTCAATATGGGCATCAGCCAGATAAAAAAGGGTTATTTTTACTTGATTCTCCTGGCCACGATGGTGAAGTATCAACAGGGGAAGCGGCAGCAGGAGCCCAAATTATTCTATTCCCAACCGGAAGGGGAACACCTACAGGGTTTCCAGGTGTGCCAGTAATAAAAATCACAGGCAATCCGAAAACCTACACAAAAATGAGGGAAAATATCGATATTAACGCAGGCCAAGTTTTAACTGGTGAAAAGTCATTAGAACAAATGGGAAATGAAATTTATCAGGAGATTTTAGAGGTAGCTTCCGGGAAGCATGTAAAAGCAGAAGTTCTGGGTCATGATGAACAATTCTGTGTAACTAGGCTGCCATAATTAAGAATAGCAATAATTTAGTAAAGGCATGTGAAAGCTCATTGTTAATTGGAGTTGGATGAACAGGCAGGTTTAACAGGGCCTAAAATTAATAGTAGGGGATTAAAGAAAGGCGGTTTTTTAATGGAACTTAATCTAGCAGGAAAAGTAGCATTGGTTATTGCATCAAGCCAGGGGTTAGGAAAAGCGATAGCATCAGAATTGGCCAAAGAGGGTGCCAACGTCATGCTTACGAGCCGAAATGAAGATAAGCTTCAAACAGCAAGAGAAGAGCTTGATAGATTGGGTAAAGGGAAAATATCCTATTATCCTTGCGATATAACAAAACCTGAGGAGATAGAGGCCCTTATCCGAAAAACAAAAGAAGAATTAGGAAAGATTGATATTCTGGTCAATAATGCAGGCGGACCTCCAGGGGGGACGTTTGAGAAATTTAACGACGAAGATTGGCAAAACGCATTTGAATTAAATCTGCTAAGCTATGTTAGGCTGATCAGGGCTGCCCTTCCTGACTTAAAGAAAGATGGGGGACGAATTATCAATATTGCTTCATCCTCTATTAAGACTCCAATCCCAGGTCTTATTTTATCGAATACATTCCGTTTGGGAGTTGTCGGACTTGCAAAAAGCCTGGCAGAAGAGCTGGCACCTTATAATATCCTGGTAAACACTGTAGCTCCTGGCAGAATTGCGACTGATCGGGTAGCTTTTCTGGATCAAATGAAAGCGGAAAATCAGGGGAAAACACGCGAGGAAGTTGAAGAAGCCTCTAAGAAGACGATTCCTTTAGGACGCTATGGCCATCCGGAAGAATTTGCAAAGGTAGTTGCCTTCCTGGCTTCAGATGCAAGTTCGTTTGTTACCGGTACTTCTCTCTTGGTTGACGGTGGAATGGTAAAAGCCATCTAATATTGGAATATAAAGTTCAATAATCAGTTTTTCAAGGAAGTGAATATTTTTGAGTATTATTTTTAAAGAAAACGAAGAAACGGCTATTTTACAGCTTTATAGGGAAAATGGCTATAATGCGCTGGACTATGAAACTTTCTTGCAGCTGCATGATTCACTCATAAAAATTAAGGAATCTGATTCATATAAAACAGTCATTATTACAGGCTCAGGCTCTATTGCTTTTACTGCAGGGGCAGATTTAAAAGAAAGGATAAACATGGGCCCCCAGGAGGTACAGGATTATCTGGACAAAGCCAGACAAACTTATCGTGAAATTGAAAGTCTCCCTCAGCCTGTTATTTCGGCAGTAAACGGTTTATGCATTGGCGGAGGATTGGAAATGTCTCTTGCCTGTGATCTAAGAATAGCAGCTTCCCATAGCTTATTCAGTCTTCCCGAAGTCAAAATTGGAATTATCCCTGGTGTGGGAGGAACACAAAGACTTTTAAGAGCAGTCGGTGAATTGCACGCAAAAGAGCTTATCTTTACCGGCAAGAAGATAACCGCAGAGAGGGCTTTATCCATCGGTTTGATCAGTGAGGTTGTTGAAGGAAGACCAGTTTTGGAAAGGGCTTTGGAAATTGCAGAAGAGATAAATCAGAATGCGCCGCTGTCACTAAAAGAATCAAAAGCTGCCATCAATTTTGGACGCAGCGTCACACTTGAAGAGGGGCTTTTTTATGAAGCTGAAGCATATGGAAGAGTGCTGAATACTGAAGACCGAAATGAGGCACTTGCTGCTTTCAGGGAAAAGCGGAAACCAGTTTTTAAAGGCAGATAAAGATCGGTTATATGTCTGCTTTACTCTTTGAAGAACGGAGGCATTATTTTGAAAGAATTAAAACTGCCGAATGTTGAATTATCTGAAAAAACCGAATATTTACGTAAGGAAATACGAGAGTTTTTAAGTATGGAGAGAAGCCGAGGGAGCTTTGAACCAAAATGTGATACATGGCTTGGCGGTTATTCAGCTGAATTTAGCCGTAAGATTGGTGAACAAGGCTGGCTTGGAATGACATGGCCAAAAAAATATGGAGGTCATGAACGATCAGCATTAGAACGATTTGTTGTGACCGAAGAGCTATTGGCAGCTGGTGCACCTGTTGCGGCACATTGGTTTGGAGATCGTCAAACGGGACCTTTATTGCTGCGCTATGGAACAGAAGAACAAAAGCAGCGCTTTTTACCTTTGCTTGCCAAGGGTGAAATCTTTTTTGCAATAGGGTTAAGTGAACCTAATTCCGGTTCAGACCTTGCTTCAGTTTCCACAAAGGCTAAAAAATCAGGTAATAAATGGATTATAAATGGCAGCAAAATATGGACCAGCGGAGCCCATCACGCCCATTATATGATCACTTTAGTGCGAACTGCCCCTTTAGGAGAGAAAAAACATGAAGGATTAAGCCAAATACTGCTTGATCTATCAGCTCCAGGCATTACAATCCGCCCAATACACCTAATGACGGGAGAACATCATTTTAATGAAGTCATAATGGAAGATGTTGAGGTATCAGAGGACATGATTATAGGGGAGGAAGGTGGAGGCTGGAAACAGAGTCTGGCAGAACTGGCATATGAACGCAGCGGTCCAGAACGGTTTATGAGTACATACCCTCTTTTGGAAGAATTAGTGAGGAAGCTTTCAGATTCTGACAGTGATTATGCAAAGATTGCGGTTGGACGGCTTGTTTCAAGGCTATGGACCCTCCGAAAGATGTCTTTAGGTGTCGCTGGTATGCTGGAACAAGGAAAATCACCGGAAATAGCGGCCGCACTTGTTAAGGATTTAGGAACAGAATATGAAAACGAGATTATCAAAATTGCACGGCTCCTGATCCCAAGCCACCCTTCTGTAACAGCTGATTCCAATTTTGATGCCTTATTGGCTCAGGCTATTCTTCATGCACCAGGGTTTACTTTACGAGGAGGAACAACAGAAATTCTGCGCGGAATTATTGCAAGGGGGTTAGGTGTTCGATGAGTGAGATAAGGTCAATGCTGGAGGATACCGTTAGCAAGGTATTAAGGGACCTATGTACGAAGGAGTTAATATTAGCAGCAGAAAAAGGTGAATTTCCTGAAACACTGTGGGAGACACTTGGAGAGCTTGGTGTCAATGCAGTTGGCATTCATGAAGAGAAAGGCGGGTCCGGCGGAGATTTAGGCGACTTTATGGCTTTGCTTAAGATTGTTGGGTATTATGCTGCTCCTGTGCCCTTGGCAGAACATTTTCTCTCTAATTACGCTTTGTCAGAATGTGGGTTGCCTGTTACTAATACTATTAGTACATTTTCTTTTGAAAACGAAATTGATTTTGATAAAACCGATTCAGGATGGATACTATCGGGGATAGCTAAACATGTCCCTTGGGCCCGAAACGCCAAAACGATTACGATCTTAGGTAAAACCTTTGATAATCAATATAAAATTGCCAATGTTCGCCTGGAGGAATGTCAGGTCCGCAATCATGAAAATTTAGCTGGAGACCCTCGTGATGAAGTGATGATGAATCATATCCTCTTGGGTGATAATGAAGTAACGGCCATAGATCATAGTATAGCAGGACAAATTCTTGACTTGGCTACTCTGACGAGAGTTATGCTTATGACGGGTTCTATGGAAAGAACGTTGGGGTTATCGGTTACTTATACAAAAGAAAGAACACAATTCGGCCGTCCAATTGGCAAATTTCAGGCTGTTCAGCAGAAGCTTGCTATTTTGGCTGGAGAAACAACAGCATCAATGGCTGTTGCAGATTTTATTATCACAAATATTGATGCCGGGATCAGTACCGAAGAAGCTTCAATGGCGAAAATCCAGCTTGGTGATGCAGCACAGGAAGGGTCACGTATTGCCCACCAGGTACATGGGGCGATGGGGTTTACAGATGAACACCCGCTTCACCAAAGTACACGGCGATTATGGGCCTGGCGTGATGAATACGGAATGGAGAGTATGTTAGCCAAGAAACTTGGGGAAAAGATCCTAAGTCATCCGCAAGACCTATGGGGATTTATTACAAAACCCGCGAAGGCTACGGCAGATAAAAGGTAAAAAATCAGGTCCCTGTTGATGGGACCTGATTTTTTATATTGCTCCATCCAATAAGTAAGGCTGAGTCTCCCGAATAAATTTGACGAAATTATCGATGGCACCTGTCATTATTAAATCTTTTTGGTATATTAAATTTGAATACCTCATAATTTGAGGGAAATCTTCTACTTTAACCAGCTTTATTGTTCCGTTCTCAAGCTCACTCTGGACAGAGATTTGGGGCAAGATTGAAATCCCCATATTGATTTCAATCATTTTTTTTACTGCATTAATATCATTCAGCTCCATGCCGGTTTTAATCGTATAGCCCATATTGGTAAAGGCACCTTGCACCTGTGGCCAGAAGCTTGATTTTTTGCCGTAAACAATAAATTCTTCCTGAACAATGTCTTCAATTGAGACACTTTTTGAATCAGCCAGGGGGTGATGCGGTGAAACAACAAAAACAGCAGGATCCTGCCCAATTAGTTCACTATGTAGAAAGTCGTCGCTAAAGTCCGGGGTACTAGTTCTGGCAATGGCAAAATGAACCTCCCGGTTATAAACCATTTCAATCATTTTAGGCGTAAATTCAGTATGCAAAATGATGTCTACAGAAGGATACATATGGTTGAAATTTTCAAGGATTTTAGGCAAAATCCAATAACAAAATGAATGGGATGTGACCAAAGATAACGAACCTGAATGGCCCTGCTTATAATCGGCCAATGAATCTTCAGCCTCACGGACAAGGGAAAGGATTTGCGTGGAATATTGGTATAAAATTTTCCCGGCATCCGTTAAATTGCCCATCGCTTTATTTTTTCGGTTGAATAACTGCAAACCCAAATCTTCCTCCAAGCTTTTGATGTGAGCGCTTACAGTAGGCTGTGAAATAAAAAGCTCCTTAGCTGCATTTGAAAAATTTTTATGTTTATATATTGTATTAAAAACCTCTAACTGTTTGATATCCATTTTAATTGTCACCTCAGTGTCATAATTATAGTATTTTTCTATCTTTTTATATATTATATCAGTTTTATAAATACTTTCATAGTGCAATAATGCTTATTTCTATGCAAAATAAATATTTGTTTTATAACATTAAAAAAATTCAGAAAAGTATAGACGTTTTTTATTGGATCCAGTATCCTAATAGTAGATATTAAAAAATTTGGCTGTTAACGTTCATGGTTGATATTTGACTTGTTAGATTGAACCTGAAGCGGGAAATCCTTGAAAATGCATTCAGTTCAAGGAGCGGATTTAATGTTCTGCGGTATAAGCGATTCAAAGGGATAAGACCTTGCTTGCTTATAGCTTGGAGACTCTCCGGGCCTGCACGCGGTTCGCTGGGCTTCTTAAGCAGAAATAACCCCGAAAGTTCAACAGAGCCAAACATTAAAGGGAGGAGGGGGACGAATTAAAACAATGACAGTTGCCAGTGATATTTTAAGAGAGCTTGAGACTCTTTCGAGTGAGGAATTAAATCAGGTATCCCATGTTATTAAGGCGCTTAAAGGAGCAAAAGAAGAACTCCATTATACTGGCAGATTATTAGGAATTGGTTTTGAAGAGAATGGCGAAATGAGTATGAAATTGGGTATGCAGAATGCCAATACATATGATGTTGCCCAGGGAGGAGCCCTCTATACATTGGCAGATGTATCTATTGGTTTTCACATAATGACTAAGATACCAAAAGATTCCCAAGTCTACACTTTGGAACTCAAAATGAATTATATTAGGCCTGGCAAAGGAAAAAAGCTGTTTGCAAAACCAGTATTAATTCATTTAGGGAAAAGCACAGTTGTTTCAGAGTGCAGGATTATAGACGAAAAAGATCAAACAGTGGCAATTGCTTTAGGCACATTTTTTTTAAAAAATGACCGCCAGCGTAAAGCGAGTACCTGTAGTGAAGATCAACAATCAAGGTAGCAGAGCCTAAAAAATGAAAAAGTTAACTAAGGAGGAATTATAATGACAGTAAAATTTGATGAAGGTTTGCAAGTGCGGCGTGAAGTATTAGGAGCTGAGTATGTTGATAACTCCATAAAAAATGCAACAAGTTTTACAAAGCCTCTCCAGGAATTAGTTACTGAATATTGCTGGGGAGAAATCTGGACTAGAGATGGTTTGCCTAGAAAGACGAGAAGCATCATTAATTTAGCTATGTTAACGGCATTAAATCGCCCGCATGAATTAAAGCTCCATTTACGCGGTGCCATTAATAATGGAGTAACAAAAGAAGAGATCCAGGAAATATTTTTGCAGACTGCCATCTATTGCGGCGTGCCTGCATCACTTGATAGTTTTAAGGCAGCTCAAGAAATATTTAAGGAAATGGAAATAGAAGAATAATAGTTATCCTCTTTTCACTGAAACACCATTCTAGAAGGTTAGAATTGGAATGGTGTTTTTTAAATACAGTTAATTTTTATTGAATATTTAGATAATTTATACTATTATAAAAGTAAAGGTGTCGACAGCCGACAGATCTGAAAACATGGACAACGAAAGGGGGGCAAATGTGAATCAAAAACCACTTGAAAAGGCACTTCCGTTTTACCTCCAAATTCAGCAAACCATAAAAGAACGAATTTGGCACGGAGAATATAAGCCAGGAGACCGTCTGTATGAAGCTCAGCTTGCCAAGCAATTCTCAATCAGCCGCAGCCCTGTAAGAGAAGCGATTCGAACTTTGATTAATGAGGGTCTTTTGATCATGGATGAAAAGTCGCAAATAACTGTATATAAGCCTGTTTTAAAGGATGTAAAAGATATATATGGCTGCAGAATTGCTCTTGAATCCGCTGCTGTAGCTCTTGCAGCACAACGGGCAACAGAGTCACAAATAGCTGAACTTGAAAGAATTTTAGCCGAAACGGAAACTTCGATCGAAAAAAATGATAAGGAAGAAATCGTTAAATGGAACACAAAGTTTCATGAACAAATTATCTTAATTAGCGGAAATGTAAGATTAAAGAAACTGGTGGATGAGCTTCATTCATTAACCTATTATTATAGGCTTTTGAATATCGAGGGTAACGAACGAGGCCGCATTATTCTAAAAGGACACAAAGATATCTTTAAAGCGATTAAAGAGAGAGATCCTGAAAAAGCATCGGAGAGCTTAAAGGAACATAAGCAAATGGATTTAAAGAATCTAATTGAACTTATTGACGGAAAAGGGGAGATAAGATGAGGATAGTTGATGCGGAGGTTTTAAGTGAAAGCGTTGCCAAGCTTTGCTGGGAAGCCTGTTACTATTTGCCAGAGGATGTTTTGGCAGGGTTTAGGCGTGCCGAAAAAACAGAGGCTTCTCCTATTGGCAAGTCCATTCTTCAACAGCTGATGGAAAATGCAGATGAAGCCAAAAATAATCATATGCCTTATTGCCATGATACGGGGATGGCAGTGGTTTTTGTAGAAATAGGGCAGGATGTGCATATTACAGGCGGCAATTACCTCGATAGCATCCAAGATGGCGTAAGGACTGGATACAGAGAGGGCTATCTAAGGAAATCGGTTGTAGGTGATCCTCTGCTGCGCGTTAACACAGGAGATAACACACCAGCTGTGGTACATACGGAGATAGTACCAGGTGATCAGATAAAAATTACTGTTCTGCCAAAGGGCGGCGGCAGTGAAAACATGAGTGCCATGAAATTTCTGCTCCCAGGGGAAGGCGTTGAAGGAGTAAAGAAGTTTGTTTTGCAGACGATCAAAGATGCTGGAGGTAAGGCTTGCCCGCCAGTCGTTGTAGGGGTGGGAATAGGAGGAAGCTTTGATAAAGTGACTTCCCTGGCCAAGCATGCGGTATTAAGAGAAATTGGCGTTCATCACCCTGATCCACATATCGCACAGCTGGAAGAGGAATTGCTAGAAGCTATTAATGATACTGGAATTGGACCTCAAGGCCTCGGAGGGACCAGTACAGCTCTTTGGGTGCCGATAGAAACCTATGCATGCCATATTACGGCATTGCCGGTTGCAGTAAATATACAATGCCATGCTGCAAGAAAGAAATCAGTAATTATCTGAATAAATAGATAGGAGGGTTTAAAATGCCAGAATACAGGCTGCAGACACCTATTACCAAGGAAGATATAAAAAAATTAAAAATCGGCGATACGGTTCTCCTATCAGGAACCATTTACATGGCTAGAGATGCTGCACATAAAAGAATGGTAGAGCTGCTTGAGAACAATGAGCCTTTGCCAGTTAACTTGAAAGGGGAGATTATCTTTTATGCCGGTCCATGTCCTCCAAAACCAGGACAGGTAATTGGCCCGGTAGCGCCGACAACAGCATTTAGAATGGATCCGTATGCACCTGCCATGTACGAATATGGGGTTGTAGGAACAATCGGCAAAGGGCCAAGAAGGGATCTGGTCAAAGAAGCGTGCAAGAAATATGGTGCCATTTCATTTGCAGCTATAGGCGGATTATCCACCATTTTAAGCAGGAGAGTTAAAGCAGTTCAAGTAGTTGCATATGATGATCTGGGTCCAGAAGCAATCCGAAGATTAGAAGTACAAGATTTTCCGCTGCTTGTGGCATATGACTCAAACGGTGAGGACTTATACCAGCAGGAAATAGCAAAATATGAAAATTATAACCAAAAAACAAACAAAGGAGCTGTATGACGATGAAAAAATATGAAATAGCCGTAATACCTGGAGATGGAATTGGAAAAGAAGTAGTGCCTGTATCATTAAAAGTATTAGAGACGGTTGCAGAAGTGCATGGAGGATTAAAATTTGATTTTCAATCCTTTCCATGGAGCAGCGAATATTATATCGAACACGGAAAGATGATGCCGGAAGATGGTTTAGGTACACTAAAAAACTTTGATTCTATTTTTCTTGGTGCCATTGGCAACCCAGCTATAGTACCAGACCATATTTCTTTATGGGGTCTGTTAATTAAAATCAGAAGAGAATTTGAACAGTCGATTAATATTCGCCCTGCAAAATATTTTAAAGGCTTAAAATCGCCGTTAGTTAACCCTAATGATTTTGATTTAATCGTAGTAAGAGAAAACAGCGAAGGTGAATATAGTGAAGTAGGAGGCAGAATTCACAAAGGTGAGGATGAACTTGCCATCCAGAATGCTGTTTTTACAAAGAAAGGGACAGAACGGGCAATGCGATATGCCTTCGAACTTGCAAAGAAAAGAAGAGGGCATTTAACATCAGCCACCAAGTCTAATGGTATTTTCCATTCCATGCCTTTCTGGGACGAAGTCTTTAATGATGTTAAGGGAGATTATCAGGATGTCCAGACAGCATCTTATCATATTGATGCACTTGCTGCATTTTTTGTTACCCGTCCGCAAATATTTGATGTAATTGTGGCGAGCAACCTGTTTGGTGACATTTTAACCGACATTGGAGGAGCAATTATGGGCAGCATTGGAATTGCACCAGCTGCGAACATCAATATTAATGGAAAATATCCATCCATGTTTGAGCCTGTCCACGGTTCTGCTCCTGATATCGTTGGCAAGGGAATAGCTAATCCAATTGGACAAATTTGGACTGCCAAAATGATGCTGGATCACTTCGGTGAAGAGGAACTTGGTAAAAAGCTTCTTGATGTAATTGAGGACGTTACAAATGACGGTTTTAAAACACCGGATATTGGGGGAACATCATCCACTGAAGAGGTTGGAGATGAAATATGCAGAAGGCTTAAAAAGGCGGTTTCTGTGTAACTCTTACTTATATAATATTTATAAAAAGGGATCCCAGCAGCGAAATGAACTGGGATTCTTTTTTTGTCTTGATAAATATTTCTTTTCGTATAGATTGTTGTTTTTGCTTAAGAACTCTGCCCGTTGATTTCAGCACGAGGCACTCAGCGAACCACGGGGCTACCGGGAGCCTCCTCGACGCTCTGCGTCTGCGGGGTTTCCCTTGGAACGCTACTCCCGTAGGACGTTGAATAAGCTTCTTCGAACGGACACCTCGTCGTAAGAAAATGTGGCAGCATTTTCGAGGATCTCGCGCCTTCCGCTCCAATCAACTCAGTGATTAAAATTGGTTTGAAAGCAACAAACTTTGGGAAAACAGCGTTATTCTAAAATCAGAAGCAGACCGATAACATCTTCCGCGTCTAGATCATGTTAAATGAAACTGTCTATTAACCAAGACATTTATCAAACTCAAAAATAGCTGAAACAAAAACAACCGCTGCCAATTTAGCAGCGGTTGTTTTTCTCTTTTCCCTTTGTAAATGGGGATTCTATTATTTACTTTCAGCGTCTTCAATAATATCTTTGCCGATGACTTCTGCATATTCATCATAAACTGGTGCAAGAGCTTTTTTGAATGCTTCGATTTCAGCATCTGAAAGCTCATTGATTTCAACTTGCCCATTTTCTTTTAATTTTGCCAAAGCATCGTCATTAAGCTGTTTAGCCGATTCTCTTGCAAGCTTGGTTCCTTCGTCAACACCTTTTTGTACAACCGCTTTTGTTTCTTCGTTCAGACTATCCCAAAACTTAGTGTTAGTAAGCAATGCATAGTCAACACGAGTATGGCCCATAATGGTCATATACTTTTGAACTTCGTCAAACTTCTTGGATTCAATGTTGCTGAATGTGTTTTCTTGGCCGTCAACAGTTCCCTGCTGAAGAGCAGTGTATAATTCACCAAATGGAATGGAGGCAGACCCTGCTCCTAACTCATCATATAACGCCTCAAGTAATTGGCCACCTTGCGTACGGATTTTCATGCCTTTCAAATCTTCTGGTTTAGTAATTGGTTTTTTATCATTAGTCATGTGCTTGGCGCCATTTGGCCACATCGCCTGTCCCAGCACGCCATCTTTTTCTAAGCGCTGAAAGATTTCTTTTCCTTTTTCTCCATCCCAGAAAGCATTAGCTGCTTCATCAGTTTCAAAAAGGAAAGGCATTGCAGGGATATTGAACCCAGGATCGTTACCAACTAGCTTAGACATATCTGGCAGGATAAATTGGACGTTATCGGCAACTAAGTTCTGATACTCGTCTTTGTCGCCAAATAAAGAGCTATTAGGATAAACCTGAACTTTTATTTTGCCGCCAGACTCTTCCTCAATTACCTCTTTCATTTTTAAGGCACCTTGGTGCTTTGGCGTATTTTCAGCTACGACGTGAGAAATTTTAATGGTTATCTCTTGAATTCCGTCACTCTCCGCTCCGCCGCCTGAGCTTGATCCTTCAGTCTTTTCAGAATTACCGCAGGCTGCCAGGGCGAACATCAATACCAGAGTCAGAGCCGCCAGGAACAGTTTTTTCATTTTCATCATTTAAAATCCCCCTTTGTAATAGATAGGTTGAGACAAATTTATTTATCTCTGTATGGTCAGCTTCTTTGTCCAATGCACTGCTAGCTTCACTGAATCTTTGGTATATGAATTGAGGCAATGAGGTAGCAGCATTTGCATCTTTGAAAAGCTGGTTTGCCATTCCTATGTCTTTTTTTATTAGTTCAAGAGAAAATCCCGAGTTATACGCTTCTGTCAATATGAAGTTTGGAAACTTATATTCTGTAGAACCGCTTCTTCCGGTACTTTGATTGATCACATGGATGGCTTTTTCCGGCTCTACACCAAAGTTCTCCAATAATTGAACAGCTTCGCATGATGCTAAAAGATGGGTAGCAGATAAGTAGTTATTGATTGCTTTAATTAAGTGGCCGCTTCCAGAAGGTCCAACTAATGATATGTTGCTGCCCATGGCCTCTAGCAAACGCTTACATTTCTCGAAATGTATTGCTCTTCCTCCGGCCATAATGGTTAACGTCCCATCAACCGCTTTTTTGACTCCCCCGCTAACAGGAGCATCAATAAAACCTATATTGTATTGCTCCAGCTTTTTATGATTTTTTCTAGTATCTGCGGGATAAGAACTGCTCATATCAATGATCATGAGGGCATCCTGATTTGTCTGGTTTCCGGAGGTGCTGACAGCTATGATCTCTTCCAGTATTTTATTTACGATAACAGAAGAAGGAAGCATCAGAATAATACATTGCACTTGGTGAATCCAATCTTGTATATTGCCGGTATGGCCGCCAGATGCCCGATGTTCTTCTAATGCGTTTTCACTTACATCTGCCCCAAAAACATTATAGCCTTTTTCCAAGAGGTTTTTTGCCATTGGCAATCCCATTTTTCCAAGCCCGATAAAACCAATATTTTTAATCATAAAGGAAAAACTCCTTTAAGCTCCTTATGTAAAGAGCCACCCTGCTTTCTTCTTGGATCAAGAGCATCATTTTTCAAAAACCCTTCGGATCTCTTATGACAATGTATGAAGAATTTTTCGTTTAATGCTAAAGTCCTATTTTTTAATACCACCTTTCGACCTCCTTTTTGGATTTTGGATACAAAATAAATTCTGACAAGGTGTTAATACAGGCTGATGAAAATAGTATAACAAAACAGTTGAATATTGTGAATACACAAAAAATAATAAAAAAATAAAATTTTCTGTTTATTTTTATTTTCATTTCTTGTATATTGAAAAAGAAACCAAGCACGGATTGGATACAATCCAAAAAAAGGAGTTGATTTGTATGAAGCTCTTTAAATGGCTCGATCGCATCGAAGAAGGAGCAGCTGGATTGCTATTTATTGGAGGAGTAGTGGTAAGTTTATATGGTGTATTTACTAGATATGTTCTTAATGCACCACAGGCATGGGTAACAGAGATTTTCGAATTTCTGCTGGTTTGGGCCATATTTATCGGTTTTGGAATGGCCTTAAAAGACAATCGCCATATTCAAGTAGAGTTATTGTTTGATTTGCTGCCAAAAGGAGTAAAAAAGATCGTTGCCGGTATTAGTAATATAATAGGAGCGGGGTTCTCCTTTTATCTCGCTTTTTCATCCCTGGAATTGATAACGCTTTCAAAGGAGCAGGGGATTACTACCATCGATGTTGGTATTCCAATCTGGATTACCTATCTGGTTCTGCCAGTGGGCATGAGTTTACTGGGATTGTACTTTATTGTGAAGTCTTATCGTGCATTTACAGGAGATAAACGTGAAATCACAGGAGAACTTGAACATCTCTATGAAGAGATGCAGGAATTAAACAAAGAAACTGAGCAGAAGGGAGTAGGAGCATGAGTCCGGTTTTAGTGTTATTTTTGGTGTTTGCCGTTTTGTGTCTTATTCGAGTCCCGATTGCAGTCAGCTTGGGGTTATCCAGTATCGTCGCTCTTTCAATGATCGATTTTACACTCTATACTGTCATCCAAAAAATGTTTAACTCTTTAAACTCCGCAACACTAATGGCTATTCCAGGATTTGTATTTGCCGGAATCATCATGTCAAAAGGCGGTATATCCTTTCATTTGATTGAAGCTCTAAAATCATGGGTGGGCCATATTCGCGGAGGACTTGCGGTTGTAACCATCCTTGCATGCATGATTTTTGCAGCTATCTCCGGTTCAAGCCCTGCTACAGCCGCTGCCATCGGAAGCATCATGATTCCCGGAATGGTGAAAGCAGGCTATAGCAAGCGTTATGCGATGGGGTTAGTTGCAGCTGCAGGAACGCTAGGAATCCTGATTCCGCCGTCAATCCCTTTGATCATCTACGCATCGGTTGCGGAAGAATCTGTTGGAAAGCTGTTTGCCGCAGGAATAATCCCTGGCTTATTGCTGGGAGGTATTTTGCTGGTTTCCGCAATCGTGAATGCAAGAATAAATAATTATGGTAAATTGCCAAAGCAGCCAATGGATGTTCGCTGGAAAAAAACTTATAAAGCTATTTGGGGATTCCTTCTTCCGGTAATTATTCTAGGAGGGATTTATAGCGGAATTGTAACACCGACTGAAGCTGCCTTTGTTTCATGCTTCTATGGAATCATTGTTTCAGTATTTATTTATAAAGAAATGTCATTTCCTAAGTTTAGGGAAGTGCTTAAGGAATCAATCAATATTACTTCAATGATTTTCTTAGTTATTGCTTCTGCTATGATATTCGGAATGTTCTTAACGACTGAACAGGTTCCGCAAAGTTTTGCAGCTTGGATTGAAGAAAGCACAACGAACAAATGGATCTTTATGATTGGTGTCAATTTAATGTTCTTCGTACTGGGAATGTTCCTGGAAGCTGTAGCAATTATCTTGATTACACTGCCAATCCTTCTTCCGGTTTTAGTGATGTTTGATATTAATATTATCCATTTTGCGATCATCATGACCATTAATATGGAATTGGCAATGATTACACCTCCGGTAGGATTAAATCTATTCGTTGTGAGCGGGATAACAAGAGAGAAAGTAGGGGAAGTGGTAAGAGGGGTTCTTCCTTTCTTTGCACTCATGCTGATTGCACTTATTTTTATTGTAATCTTCCCGCAAATTTCACTATTTTTAGCAAAATAATTCTTGGCAGTTTACATAATGTCTAAGGAGTTTTCAAATGAACCAAGTTAAAGAGTTTCATACACTGCAGGAAAAAGTCACAGATATGATTAGAGAGTCCATATTCACGCATATATATAAACCAGGGGAAAGATTGATACAAGATGAATTGGCTGCAAGGTTTGGCGTAAGCAGGATGCCTGTAAGGGAGGCGCTTCGCTGTCTGGAGAGAGAAGGGCTAGTGGCATTTCTACCCCATAAAGGGGCCCAGGTAATTGGCTTCAGAAGGGAAGATATAGAAGAATTATATTATCTGAGGGCACTCCTGGAAGGCATTACAGTCCAAAAATCTATGAATTTTCTTACTAAAAAGGATAGGGCAGAACTAAACACACTGGTTGGAAAAATGGATCAGGATATTGATAACAATGATATGGATTCCTTTATCACCCATAATCATCAGTTTCACCTGCTGCTTCAAAAGGGGTGCAATTGGAAAAAAATAAAATTGCTGACGAAGGAATTTATTGAGGGTTATCCTGCACATGTTCCAAGCCTCATTCCAAAAACAATGTTTGTTTCGAATGAAGAACATAAACAAATGCTAAGAGCACTTGAATTGAAGGATCCTATTATGCTTAGGCAGCTGGTTGAAAATCACATCATGAGGGCAGGGAATGCGCTTACTCAAGTAATTGAGTAAGTTATTTCTTCACAAGAATAGGATCCAATATCCATTAAGGGGGAGTTACGATGGCACCAAAGCGTTCCTATTTATTTGTTCCAGCTATTTCTGAAAAAATGATGGGAAAAGCAATATCCAGTGAAGCAGACAGCGTTATTTTCGATTTGGAAGATGCTGTAGCCATGAATGAAAAAGAGATAGCAAGGGAAAGAGCAAAAAACTATTTACTAAATTATCCGGCTGAAAAAGACGTATATATTAGAGTCAATGATTTTACTACAGTGTATTGGAGAAAAGACATCGAGTGTGCCGTGGAATCAGGAGCGAAGGGGATTATTGTTCCGAAATCGGAAAGCGGCAGCAATATGAAAGTTATTTGCCAAACAGTGATTGAGCTGCTTGATAGAACAGGCAGAAAAGGGGAACGTTTTGAAGTACTGCCCCTTATCGAAACAGCGTCTGGCGTTCACTTTGCCTATGAAATTGCCAATTCTCATTCCTTAATCCCAAGGCTTGTGTTTGGTTCCATTGACTACTCGCTTGATATAGATTGCGAGCTTACGGATGGGGGCGAGGAGCTTTATTATGCAAGGTCACAGATTGTAAACGCATCAAGGGCAGCTGGAATTGGCAGCCCAGTAGACGCAGTATACCCGGATCTTTCTAGTGAGGATGGACTTAAGAAAGAGGCAGTCCGTGCCAGAATTTCAGGTTTTAAATCCAAGCTGGCCATCCACCCGAAACAGCTGCATGTAATCCATGAGGTCTTCACCCCGGATGAAAAAGTATTGGAAGAGGCAAGGGAAATTGTAGAAGCATTTGAAGAGGCAGAACAAAAGGGAAGTGCATCTATTTCTGTTCGAAATAAATTGGTGGATTATCCTGTATACAAAAAAGCAAAAGGGTTATTGCAGTATTCAGCTTTATAATAAGGAGAGATCTATATGGTAACCAGTCAAATTGCCAGAAATATCATCCGTACAAAATTTGGCGAAATCAGCGAAAATGCTGTTTACGAAGCAAAAAGAAGTCTATTAAACTGGCTGGGCGTTGCTATTGGGGCAGCCAATCATGAGTCGATGGACAAGGTTTTAAATGTTTCAAAATTGATGGAAAGCAGCCCGCAAGCGACCATTCTGGGAAGAAAAGAAAAGGCGGATATGCTTTTTGCTGCTTTGCTAAACGGAATGTCCTCCCACATCTATGATTTTGATGATACACTGCTTGAAACGGTCCTTCATCCTTCTTCACCTGTTTTCCCTGCTGTATTAGCTTATAGCGAATTTAAGAAAAAAACAGGGAAAGAGGTTTTAGAGGCCTTTATTATAGGGTGTGAGGTACAGGCCAGACTAGCCCTGTCTGTTTATCCTTCCCATTATTGGCGGGGGTGGCATATAACAGGCAGTGTAGGGGGAATTGGAGCCGCTGCGGCAATGGGCAAGTTATTGGAGCTGGACGAGGAAAGAACCTCCTTTGCCATTGGGATTGCCGCTACAGATCCTACCGGGTTAAGGGAAATGTTTGGAACCATGACGAAGCCTTACCATCCGGGAAAAGCGGCTATGAATGGGATGCTTGCTGCATTCATTGCAGGCGAAGGATTTACAAGTTCTAAAAAAGCATTGGAAGCAGAACGTGGGTTTATCAGCGTTTTATCTGAAGAAAATAAGTTGGAGCTTCTGACAGATAACTGGGGAGATAAATGGGAAATTGAGAAGAACAGCTATAAACCATTTGCCAGTGGAATCGTGACCCATCCTGCAATTGACGGTATAATAACAATCCAAAAAGCCCATAACTTAAAGGCTGACGATATTGCAGAAATCACAATAACTGGACACCCGCTTGTTAAAGAACTTACCGGAAAGACTAAATTTTCAACAGGGCTGGAAGGCAAGTTTAGTGTATATCATTGTGTGGCTGCAGGCTTCCTCAATCTAAAAGCAGGTGTAAATGAGTTTACGGGTGAGTTTGTAAATAAACCTGAAGTAAAGGCTTTAAGGTCTAAAATAAACTTAACAATTGATGAAAAGATAAAAGAAGATCAAGCAAAATTAACAGTGAAACTGACAGATGGAAGAGAGCTTAACCATTTTGTGGAGCATGCTATCGGAAGCAAGGATCTGCCTATGACAGATGAGCAATTAATCGAGAAGTTTAAGGACGTAACAGGAAACATTATTAATGGAGAGTCCAAAAATAGATTAATAGATTTAATTTATAGGTTTGAAGAACTGGAGGATTTGGATATCTTCTTTAATTTATGCAAACCGGTTGAAGCTGCTGGCCGAATTTAGCTTAAAGAAAGAAGGAGACTAGAATGGGTACTCCGAATACCAAGGCAAAAGTAAATTTCGTGCCAAAAGCTTCCCGGGCAATTTCTGTTCATTCTTCAAAAATCATTATGCTTTTATCGGGAATTATCTTTGCAGCAGCCATATATGCAATATTGCCTGGGGAGAATTATTCGGGAAAAGTCATGCTTGCGCTGTTGGCACTAAGTGTTTTTTATTGGACGTTCGAGCCCTTGGAACTTGGTGTTACTGCAATCTTACTGCTTGTTCTAATGTTATTGTTCAAAGTTGTTACGATGGAGATTGTCTTTAGCGGTTTTTCATCCCCAGCTATCTTTCTTATAATAGGCGGAATGATGCTTGCAGAAGGGGTAAATGATACTCCTCTTGCCAAAAGGCTGGCTTATTTTATTTTAGCGAAGTGGGCAGGTACAGCAAAAGGGCTATTAGCGAGCATCCTTATAATTCCCCAAATTCAAGCGTTTTTTATCCCAGCTGTTGCTGTAAGAGCGACTTTGTTGCTGCCGGTTGCACAAATGTCACTTGATCAAATTGGAGTGAAGGAAAATGAGAACCTTCGCAAGATGATTCTGCTGGGGGTAGCATTTGGCGGAACGATAAGCGGAACAGTAGTTATGACAGCAGCAATTGGCAATATTTTAACGGTTGAGCTTTTAAAACAATTCCTGGGGATTCAAATTACTTATATTCAATGGTTTATTTACACATTTCCCATTTGGCTTCTCCTTATTCCTGCGGCCTGGTATGTATTGATTAAATCTTTTCCCTTGCCTGAAGACCGTCAAGAATTTCACCATGTGAAAAAGGAAATGAGAAACAAATTGAAAGATATAGGTCCTATTAATCTCGCTGAAAAAAAATGTATAGGAATTTTAACGCTTATTGTTGGGCTTTGGTTTACAGAATCTTTACATGGCCTGCATCCAAGTATTCCTGCTTTAATAGGCGTCATATTGATGGCGCTGCCAGGTGTGGGCTGTTCAAAGTGGGAGAATATGGTGAAAATTAATTTCGATACTATTCTCATAATGGGAGTTACTTTATCCCTGGGCTATGGATTCAATCATTCGGGTGCCGCTGAATTAGTTGGTGGGAGTTTAAGTGCAGACTGGATCATTGATTTGCTCCGATCCCCAGTTATAGGCGTTATTTTTATTTTGTTCATCACCCAAATTTTGCATCTTGCAGTAGCAAATGTATCAACCGCTGTTGTCACTTTGATTCCAATTTTTATCGGATTATCAGCTAAAGCTGGTGCTGACCCTGTGCTTATTTGCATTACAGCCTCTCTGGCATGTTTGCACGGTTATATACTGGTTGTCGAAGCAACACCCAATATCATCGTTCACAGCACTGGCCAAATCCAACAGAAAGAGTTTGTGATACCGGGACTTCATATGACTATGATTATGATTCTGGTAACCATTTTTACAGCTGTAACATGGTGGAATTGGATCGGATTTTTATAAAAATTCAAAAAATAGCTGAAAACTATAGACATGTTAAATTGGATCCTATATCCTAAAGCTAAAATAGGAATAGGAAAGGATTTAAAAATGTCATTGAATCAGGATTTAAGAATTGAAAACAGAGATACATTGCACTTAAAAGTATGTAATGTTATTAGGGAAGCCATTATCAGAGGAGATTTTAAACCTGGAGAACGATTAAAACAGTCCGATCTGGCTGAGAAAATGGGTGTTAGCAGGATGCCTATTAGAGAGGCATTCAGAAAGTTGGAATCAGAGGGCCTTATAAGGCTTGAACCACATAAAGGGGCCGTCGTGAAATCCATTAATATTGAGGATATTGAAGAAATATATGCTTTAAGAGCTGAGCTTGAAAAAATGGCTGTGTACCAAAGTGTGGATTTGCTTACAGAGGAAGATGTAGAACAGCTTACTTTTCTGGTAAATGAAATGGAAAGAACAGATGACGTTGATACTTTTATTCAATACAATATTGAGTTCCATCGAATGCTGGTAAAACGGTGTAAGTGGGAACGGCTGAATTCATTTATTGGAACATTATGGAATGGATTTCCTCAGCAAACGCCTCATCTGCTTTCAGGCCAGCAAGAGACCTCGAATATTGAACATAGAAAAATAGTTGAAGCAGTCATTAATAAAGACAAAGAAACAGCGGCTAATCTTTTATCTGAACATATTTTCCGAACCGGCGAATCATTAATTAAAAGTTTAAAGGAAGAAGGGAAATAAACTTTCCCTTTTTTATAAAATGGATCCAATATCCAATAGGAGGAAAACAAGAATGGGGCGAATGCTGGAAGATGTAAGTAAAACAATCCTAAAAGAAAGTGGAATTCCTGTACCAGGACATTCAGTCATTTCAAATAGTGAGGAAATTACGGATCTGCACCTATCTAATCCATGTGTTTTAAAAGCACTTGTGCCAGTAGGAAAGAGAGGTAAAGCAGGAGCTATTAAGTTTGCAAATACTGTAGAGGAAGCAAAAAGGAAAGCAGATGAAATACTGGAAATGACAGTTAGGAACTTTCCAGTTGAAAAAGTGCTGCTAGAAGAGAAGATTGATATTGATGAAGAATGGTATGTTTCAATTACAATTGATTCTCAAAAGCAAGTTCCAGTAATTATTGCTACAACTGAGGGTGGCATTGAAGTAGAAGATCTTGTAAAGGATGCACCTGAAAAGGTTGTGGTTTTTCATGTTGAACCATTCTCTCAGCTTTACCCATACCAGGCGAAAGAAATTTGGAGCAAGCTGGGTGTTACAGGAAAGCCTTTAGTTAAAGCAACGGCCATTCTTTGTAAGCTATATGAAGTGTTTATAAAATATGACAGTTATATTTTAGAGATTAACCCTTTGGTTCTGACAAAGGATGAGAATGTCATTGCAGCCGCTTCGGTAATGGGAGTGGACGATGCTGCACTTTACCGGCACCCAGAGCTTGAGGGAAAGGTGGAATCTGGAAGTGAGCGGTCCTGGAGACCTTTAACCGAACTGGAGAAAGAAATGGTAAAAGTCAATGACGCAGATTATCGCGGCACTGCTCGATATACCGAAATGGATGGCGGAGAAATTGGTTTTATGTGCGGAGGCGGAGGAGGAAGCTTGCTTAGCTTTGATGCCCTCACTAATTTAGGTGCACACCCGGCAAATTACACAGAAACAGGAGGTAATCCTTCAGAAGAAAAAGTAAAAGGATTGACGAAAGGCATACTTTCCAAAAAAGGAGTTAAAGGCCTTTTTGTAGCGCATAACATTACCAATAATACACAGATAGATGTTATGGCAAGGGGAATTGTAGAAGCAATACATGAATTAGGCATAAACCCTAAAACTTTTCCTATCGTAGTAAGGGAAGCCGGTGTAAACGATGAGGAAGGCAAAAGAATTTTCCTTGAAGCAGGCATTACTTATTTTGGAGAAGACCTGACAATCGAAGAAGCGGCAGCGGAAATGATTAAAAAGATGAAGGGAGTGTCTTAAATGTCAATTCTAATCGATCATAATACAAGAATGGCTGTACAGGGAATAACAGGCAGGGAAGCTTCCATGATCGTCAGCCATACGCTCGCCTATGGAACAAAGATATTTGCCGGTATTACTCCAGGGAAAGGCGGACAGCATGTTCAAGGTGTTCCGGTATACGATACAGTGGCTGAGGCAGTTAAAGTACATGATATCAATGCATCCCTTATAGTTGTCCCTCCCGCGTTTGCCTTAGATGCTGCACTTGAGGCAATAGCTAACGGCATAAAGCTGATTGTGGTTACAACAGAAAATATACCTCAGCATGATGCAGTAAAACTATTACATGCTGCACGTAAAGAAAAGGTCACGATTATTGGTCCCAATACAGTGGGATTGATCAATCCCAAGGATAGAATCAAAATGGGATCCATAGGCGGCGACCGCCCTGAACGTTGTTTTGTGCCTGGAAGTGTAGGTGTCATTTCCCGCAGCGGCGGAATGACAGCGGAAACATCCTGGATGGTAAAAAGAGCAGGTTATGGAGTTACAACTAGCATTGGCATTGGCGGCGATAGTTTAATAGGATCAACGATCAGGGACCTTCTTATTCTTTTTGAAAAGGATGACGAAACAGAAGCAGTTGTTACCTTTTCGGAACCGGGAACGTCTTTTGAAGAAGACGCGGCCAAATTATTAAAAGAAGGAGGGTTTACAAAGCCGCTTATATCCTTTGTCGCTGGTAAATTTACTGAATCAATGCCGGAAGGAACTGTTTTTGGGCATGCCGGTGCCATGATTTCAGGAAATACTGGACGCCCTTCACTTAAAATGGAAGCGCTTAAGGAATCAGGGGCCCATGTGGTAGAACAGTATGATGATATTATCAGCGTTTTACAATCTGTATTAGGAGCGAAGGTGGGGGAAGTAAAATGATACTAACCAAAACATTAGCTGAGTATGCCAATAAAATAAGTTTCGAAGATTTGCCTGACGAAGTAGTAGAATTTACGAAATTATGTATTTTGGACTGGTACGGATCTGCTCTTGCCGGCAAAGATGAAAAACCGGTTCAATCTATAAAAGAATTGCTAAATGAATGGGGAGGTAATGAACAAGCAAGCCTAGTAACTGGCGGTAAGTCCTCCATTGGCAATGCCTGCCTGGTTAATGCTGCAGCAAGCCATATTGTTGAGCTGGATGACATTCATAAATCTTCCATTATTCATGCCGGGACTGTGGTTATTCCAGCTGCAGTAGCAGTGGCAGAGGCGTATCAGCTAAGCGGAAGAGAATTAATAACTGCTGTGGCGGTTGGGTATGAAATCTGTTATCGAATTGGGGAAGCAGTGTCCCCTTCACATTATTATTACTGGCATAACACAGCTACATGCGGAACTTTTGGTTCTGCAGCTGCTGTGGCTAAACTTCTAAAATTATCTGTTGAGCAGACAATGTATGCACTTGGAAATGCTGGTACTCAGGCTGCTGGGTTATGGGAATTTATTGAAGATGGTGCCAATACGAAACAGCTTCACACAGCAAAAGCTGCGTACAATGGGGCTCTTGCAGCCCTTCTGGCAAGGAAGAACTTTACATCTGCTTCCAAAATCCTGGAAGGCAGAAGAGGCTTCTTTAATGCGATGTCTGAAAAATATGATCCTGAAAAAATCACCATGAATCTCGGCAGTGAATTTAAAATAATGGAAAATAGCTTTAAAATTCATGCATCATGCCGACACACCCATCCAGCAATGGATTGTATCCTGGACATCATGAAAGAAAACTCCCTCCAACATGATCAAATTCAAAATATCTCAATCGGCACTTATCAAACAGTCCTTAATATTACTGATAACCCTACTCCTAAAACTGTATACGCTTCAAAATTCAGCAGCCAATTTTGCGCCGCTCTGATTGCTGTTAAAGGCTCAGCCTCATTAATTGATTATAATGAAGAGATTTTGCATTCACCTGTAATAAACGAGCTAATGAAAAAAGTGGATGTGCAAGAGGATCCATACTTTGAAAATGCATATCCGCAAAAATGGGGAGCTAAAGTAATTATTACACTAAAAGATGGAAGAACTTTCATTGAATCAACTGATTACCCAAAAGGAGACCCTGAAAAAGCAGCTTCGAGAAAAGAACTCATCGAAAAGTTTAAAACAATGACACGGGATAAGATCCAAGATGCTGAAGAACAAGTTGACGCTATTTTACGCTTGGAGGAAATACAAGTTTCAGAATGGATAGCAATGGAAGTGAGGGAAGAGTCGTGCAAACAGCCACAGTGACGCCTCTTTCATCTTCCAGAAAGAAATTTATCCTATCCAGACTGCATTCACTAGCGGGAATTATCCCGCTAGGCCTTTTTTTAATTCAGCATTTAATGGGGAATGCCTTGGCTATTTTCGGAAGTGAAAAATATGATGAACATATTGAATTTATGCTTAGCCTGCCATTTCTCTTTATCCTTGAAATTGGATTTATAGCAATTCCTTTATTCTTTCATGCTGTCTATGGAATCTATCTTTCTTTCATTTCAAAGCCAAATGCACATGTGTACAAATACAATCGGAATATTAGTTTTCTGCTCCAAAGAGTAACAGGAATTATTACCTTTATTTTCGTTATTTATCATGTTTGGGCGCTTAGGATAAGTCCTGCTATCAGCCAAATCGAGGTTAATCATCAGCTTGTGAGCGAACATCTCGCAAATCCATTTATGATGATTTTTTATATGGCTGGTGTACTCAGCACCACTTATCATTTTACTAATGGGCTTTCAACTTCACTTATAACCTGGGGAATAACTGTGGGTCCTTCTTCGCAAAAAATTGTCATGAACCTATGCTTCGGAATTTTTATTATTCTGGCTGGCCTGGGCCTGGGAAGTTTGATTTCATTTGTTATGTAAACTTTATGCTAAGTTAAAGTTTGGCACCCTTTGATTGGAGTGGAAGGTCGGGACCTCAACTTTTATACACAAAAAGGTCAATATTTATGATCTGAATTTAAACGGGAGAAGGGATACCATGCAAAATCAGGAAATTATAGTGATTGGCGGCGGCTTAGCCGGGTTAATGGCTACTATAAAAATTGCAGAAGCAAAAAAGAAAGTGAAATTATTCTCCCTTGTTCCAGTTCGCCGTTCACATTCGGTATGTGCACAAGGCGGAATAAACGGGGCGGTAAATACAAAGGGAGAGGGAGATTCAGTATGGGAACACTTTGATGATACGATATATGGCGGTGATTTTTTAGCCAATCAGCCTCCTGTAAAAGCAATGTGTGAAGCAGCTCCGGATATCATTTATTTATTAGCCAGAATGGGGGTTCAATTTAATCGCACAGAAGAAGGTCATATTGATTTCAGGAGATTGGGAGGAGCAAAATATTCAAGGACGGCTTTTGCAGGTTCCACAACAGGACAGCAAATTCTTTATGCCCTTGACGAGCAGGTTCGAAGATATGAAGCGGAAGGCTTGGTTGAGAAGTTTGAATATTGGGAATTGGTATCGCTTATTAAAGATGATGAAGGAAAATGCAGGGGAATTACAGCCCAAAATTTAAAATCTATGGAACTTCAAACCTTTAAGTCAGATGCTGTTATTTTAGCCACAGGGGGAATAGGTAATATATTTCGGAAAAGCACCAATTCCATTATAAATACCGGGAGCTCACATAGTATTGCGTACCAGCAAGGGGCCAGGTATGCAAACGGTGAATTTATACAAATTCACCCGACAGCTATCCCGGGAGACGATAAACTCAGGTTAATGTCAGAGTCAGCACGCGGTGAGGGAGGAAGAGTCTGGGTTTACCGCGATGGTAAACCATGGTATTTTCTTGAAGAAAAGTATCCCGCTTACGGGAATCTGGTACCAAGGGATATTGCAACACGGGAAATTTTTCACGTTTGTGTAGACCTCAAGCTTGGAATCAACGGGGAGAATATGGTTTACCTTGATCTTTCCCACCTTCCTTCAGAATTATTGCAGCGCAAACTTGGCGGAATTCTTGATATCTATGAAAAGTTTGTCGGAGATGATCCAAGGAAGCTGCCGATGAAAATATTCCCGGCCATGCATTATTCAATGGGAGGCCTCTGGGTGGATTATGACCAAATGACCAATATTCCTGGCCTGTTTGCATGTGGAGAATGTGATTACCAATATCATGGAGGTAATCGGCTTGGAGCCAATTCATTAGTTTCAGCAATCTATGGCGGAATGGTTACAGGCCCGAATGCAGTCAGTTATGTAAATAGGCTTGAAAAGTCCTGTGAAGACATTCCATTATCCCTTTTTGAAAAAGAACAAAAAAAACAAGAAGAAGAAATTGAAAAGATCTATAAGATGAACGGCAGTGAAAACCCATACCAGCTTCATGTTGAAATGAGTGATTGGATGGTGGACAACGTAACAGTGGTTAGGTATAACGACCGGCTCCAGCAAACAGATGAGAAGCTTCAGGAACTTCAGGAACGCTTCAAGAACATCGGAATAGATGATACATCCAGATGGCATAACAGAACCGTTCCCTTTGTCCGACAGCTTAAAAATATGCTTGAGCTTGCAAGAGTTATTACGGTAGGAGCTCTTAACAGGAATGAAAGCAGGGGAGCGCACTATAAACCTGAATTCCCCGTAAGAGATGACGAAAATTGGCTCAAAACAACAATTGCCACCTATACCCCCTTCGGTCCAAGCCTATCTTATGAGCCGGTAGACCTAAAATATATAGCTCCAAGGCCAAGAAGATATGACATTGTCACTTCAGGGAAAAAAGAAGAAACATCTAACACATAGAAAGGAAGGTGATAACATGGCAGCAGCTTCTATTAAGCTGAGAATCAAACGCAAAGATGCTGAAGGTGAAGCATTTTACTGGGAGGAATTTAACATCCCTTTCCGGAAAAATATGAATGTTATTTCAGCGTTAATGGAGATACAGAAAAATCCTGTTAACGCACAGGGTGAAAATGTAAGATCAGTAGCTTGGGAGTATAATTGCCTGGAAGAAGTCTGCGGTGCTTGCAGCATGAAAATAAATGGAAAAGTCAGACAAGCGTGTTCGGCATTGGTTGATCGCCTGGAACAGCCTATTATTTTAGAGCCAATGGAAACCTTTCCTGTTGAGAAGGACCTCGTTGTTAATAGAGAAAGAATGTTTAGTGCCCTCAAGAAAATTAAAGGCTGGATTCCCATTGATGGAACTTATCCTATGGGTGCTGGTCCGCTGATTTCTTCTGATGCACAGCAGGAAGCATACAAATATTCCACCTGTATGACCTGCGGATGCTGCCTGGAGGCTTGTCCCAATGTAAATAGCGGTTCTCCCTTTATTGGGCCTCAGGCATTAGGGCAGACAAAATACTTTAACATGCATCCAACGGGGGCTCAGCAGAAGGATCATAGATTAGAAGTTATAATTAGCGAGGAAGGGATAGCAAACTGCGGGAACTCCCAAAATTGTATTCAGGTCTGCCCGAAAGAAATACCGTTAACAACTGCTATTGCCGAATTAAATGAAGATGCAAATCGTTATGCATTATGGAGCTGGCTAAGGGGATGAGAGCAATCCAATATTATCATTATGATGTTATGGTTATAGGCGGCGGGCAGGCAGCATTGGCTTCTGCGATTTCCGCAAAAGAAGAGGGAGCATCTGTGGCTTTGGTCACGAAGGGAAAAGCAGGGCTTGGTGGATCCTCAGTTATTTCTGATAGTGTGCATTCAGCCATTTTTTCTCCTGAAGATTCTCCGGAACAGTTTATCCAGGATATAGTAGAAGGCGGCAGACATTTATCTGATAAAAGGTTAGCTAGAGCTTTAGCTGAAGAATGTACGGTCAGAGTGAATGAACTAGAAAGTAAATTTGGTATCAGCCTTGAAAGAGAAAAAGTGATTATTACTCCTGGCCATTCTCAACCGAGAAGAGTTTACGCAGGAACAGGGCTTGGAAAAAACATTACGAAACCAATGCGTGATTATGCGATTGAAATAGGAATTGATTTTCATGAACAATCTGCAGTTGTTGACTTAATAAAAGATAATAATGAAGTAAAAGGTGCACTGATCCAAAATAGCAAGGAGTTTCAAATTATCTATTCGCCAGCAGTTATTTTGGCAACCGGCGGTTTTGGCGGTCTTTACCAGTCTTCGGATAATCCAAGGGATGTTTCCGGTGAAGGAATCGGCATGGCCTGGAGGCATGGGGCTATTCTAGTTGATATGGAATTTGTACAATTTTATCCGTACCGTCTTCAGCAGCCCGCAAATGTGGATGTTATGACAAAGATTTTTGCAAAAGGTGCGTTTCTTGTAAATGAGAAAAGCGAACGGTTTATGGAGAAGTTTCCTAAAAAGGAGCTAGAAACAAGAGATACGCTCAGTTATGCAATGTATAAAGAAGATAAGGTACTGATTGATTTTTCTGGTGTGGCAGAAAAAGTGCTTCAGCATGACAGTCCATATCTGTATCGACTATATCAAAAAGGGAATTCGGGTGAGTGGATTATGAGCCCTGTGCAGCATTACTGCATGGGGGGGATACAAACAGATGAATGGGGCAGAACCAATATTCCGGGTCTCTATGCTTGCGGAGAAGTGACAGGAGGACTGCATGGTGCTAACCGTCTAGGCGGAGGTTCCTTAACAGAATCACTTGTTTTCGGCTACCGTGCTGGAAAGATGGCTGTACAGGAGAAGTCATCTGAAGACATTTCGGGCATTATGAATTTTGAAATACATGAATTAATTAATAACCCTTCAAATATCGATGAATCTGAAATAATCAAAAAAGTAAAAGAGATTATGTGGAAAAAGGTGGGAATTGAAAGAACCTCCCGTTCCTTGGAAGAAGCAGCTGATGAACTAAACCTGATTGCATTAAATTTAGAGAAAGAAATCAATATACAGGCACTCCAGCTGCGTGATAAAGTTCGGGCTGCATGGGCTTCTGCTAGTGCAGCAGCAGCAAGAAAAGAGAGCCGCGGAGCTCATAAACTTCAGGATATTAAGGAAGAAAAGAAGGAATGGGAAGGCAAAAATCGAATTCACAAAACAAGCATCCAATTTACTCCTGCAGCTTCTAGAGCTGAAATGCCGTAAAGATGGAAAAGGGGGAAGATAAGATGAAAATCATTACTTATGGGGAGATTGTTGAACAGGTAGCAAAGATGTGCCAGGAAGCAAATTTTGAGTTAGGGCAAGACGTCGTTGAGGCTTTTCAAACAGCCCTGAAAAATGAAAAATCTGAAACTGGCAAAGACATATTGGAGCAGCTGATTCAGAACGCAGATATAGCCAAAAGCGAGAGGGTCCCTATGTGTCAGGACACTGGCGTTTCGGTATTCATTGTGGAAATTGGACAGGAATGCCATATTACCGGCGGCAGTATTTACGATGCGATAAATGAAGGAGTCAAAAAAGGATATGAAGAAGGTTATTTAAGGCATTCTATTGTTGATCATCCAATTACCCGGGAAAAAAGCAAAGGTTACAATACACCATCCATCATCCATCTTGAAATGATTCCAGGTGATGAAATGATTATCCACATGTCCGCAAAGGGAGGCGGAAGTGAAAATATGAGCAGCTTAAAGATGCTGAAGCCATCAGATGGACTTGAGGGCATAAAGGAATATATCCTCGATACGGTAGCAATAGCCGGGCCGAATGCATGTCCTCCTTTGGTAGTCGGAGTAGGGATTGGCGGCAATTTTGAAAGATGCGCTTATTTAGCAAAAAAGTCATTGTTCAGGCCGATTGGCCACCGCAGTGATCGCCCCGAGCTCGCGCAGCTGGAAAATGAACTAATGGAAGAAATTAATAAACTGGGTATTGGCCCTCAGGGCATGGGAGGAAACACTACTGCTCTTGATGTGAAAATTGAGATAGAGCCCTGCCATATCGCAGCCTTGCCAGTAGCAATAAATTTAAACTGCCATGCGAGCAGACATAAAGAAGCCAGACTGTAGGAGGAATTCAGTTGTCAGCAACTAAAGTTATCAGCCCTATTGATGAAGATGTATTGTTAAATTTAAAAGCAGGCGAGCGGGTTTTGATCAGCGGTACTATATACACCGCAAGAGATGCCGCTCATAAAAGGATGTCGGAAGCACTCCAAAAGGGTCAAGGACTTCCTATTGATATTAATGGCCAAACAATCTATTATGTTGGACCAACTCCAGCCAAGCCAGGACAGGTTATTGGATCAGCAGGTCCGACAACCAGCGGAAGAATGGATAAATATACCCCGTCTTTGCTCGATCGAGGCTTAAAAGGAATGATTGGCAAAGGATATCGGAACCAGGAAGTTATAGATTCCATGAAACAGAATAAAGCTGTATATTTCGCCGCAATAGGCGGATCGGGTGCACTGATTGCCCGCTCTATTAAAGCGATGGAAGTGATCGCATATGAGGATCTGGGCCCTGAGGCGATTCACAAATTAACCGTTGAGAATTTTCCCGCAGTTGTAATTATTGATAGTGAAGGCTCAGACTGGTACCAATTGGGGAAACAGCAATTTAACGAGCAGGAAAACCAGTGAAAAATTATAAATTGCGAATGAACGAAACTCTGATGGTAATCGGAGTTTTGTTTTTTTATTTGGCTCTTTTCGTATAGATTGTTGTTTTTGGACTATAAAGGTCGCCCGTTGAATTCCGCTCCAGTCACGCAGCGAACCNNCCCTCCGCTCCAATCAACTCAGTAATTAAAACTAGTTTGTAAGCAACAAACTTTGCGAAGACAGCCTTTTATTTAAATTTAGGAGGTAAGATGTATGAAAATAGAAAGATTAGATCACCTGGTACTGACGGTACAAAGTATTGAAAACACCTGTGTATTTTATAAATTAGTTTTAGGGATGGAGGTTATAACCTTTGGTGAAGGCAGAAAAGCTCTTCGGTTTGGAAACCAGAAAATCAATCTGCATCAAAAAGGGAATGAGTTTGAGCCAAAAGCTCACAATCCATTGCCAGGTTCAGCAGATCTTTGTTTTATTACTAAAACGGAAATAAGTGAAGTAATGAATCATTTACAGTGCTGCAATATTGCAATTGAAGAAGGACCTGTTGAAAGAACAGGGGCACTTGGCCCCTTAATGTCAGTCTATATTAGGGATCCAGATGGGAATCTTATTGAGATTTCCTGCAGTACTCTTTCAAATAACTAAATTGATAAAAAAAGACTCAAAGCTAACGTTTAGGGTCTTAGATATTTTATATTCCTATAATTTTATTGAAACATATTTTACTTCCAAAAATTCATCAAGTCCATGGTGTCCACCCTTGCGGCCCAGTCCGCTTTCCTTTAATCCGCCAAAAGGCGCTTGTGCTGCGGACAGAAAACCGTCATTGATGCCAACTATTCCAAATTTAAGCTTTCCCTATGACTTTAACCATCTGATCAAATGGGTCTTGATCAATGGATCTAAAAATGCTCTCATTTGTAATAATGCAAGTCTTGTGCCAAAGTTTTCGCTGACTTAATATTTTGTGTTTGATATAATAAGGATAGCAATGATTCGACAGAATATAAAATTATTTTAAATAAATCTGAATTTACTTTTTTAATATATTTACGTTGCGTTTTTGCAACAGAACTTTCGTTTTCGCAACAGAAAGGAGCTTTAATAAGTGATGATCGAGACTGAACAGATTAAACATCATAATAATTTTGAAGACTGTCTTGAACTAGAAGCAGCAATTCATGCATGTCAAGAAGGAATTTATATTTGTGATGCAGACCTGAGATGTGTCAGGTTAAATTCTGCCTATACAAGAATTACTGGACTTACTGGAGATGAGTTAATCGGCAAGACAAGTATTGAACTAGAAAAGAACGGAACAATTTCTAAGGCTGTAGCTGTGATTGTGAAGAGAGATAGAAAGGTAGTTTCATTAATTCAGAAATTCAGAAGCGGAAAAAACGTTTTAGTTACAGGTACACCTGTATATAAAGACAGGAAGCTTTTTAGAATTGTCATCACAGCAAGAGACTTATCTGAGTTAAACCAGCTCGAAAATCAATTAAATGATGCCCAGGAAAGATCTGAAAGGTATCTAAGGGAGCTCAGCTTATATAAAGAACATATTAAAAGTGAAAAAATTGTTGCAAATAGCCCGCAAATGAAACAGATACTTAATTTAATACCTAAGGTTTCCAAAGCGGATTCTCCTGTTTTATTGCTGGGGGAATCTGGTACAGGGAAAGAGGTTTTGGCAAGGCTTATTCATGAGACAAGCAGTGGGGGAGACAGCCCTTTTATTAAGGTAAACTGCGGGGCAATTCCGGGTGATTTATTAGAATCCGAACTTTTTGGCTATGTGAAAGGGGCTTTTACAGGAGCAAGTGAAAAAGGCAAGCCCGGACTTATTGAGATTGCGGAAAACGGAAGCTTATTTCTGGATGAAGTAGGTGAGCTGCCCTTAAAGCTGCAGGTAAAATTATTAAGGGTCCTGCAGGATTTCGAAGTAACGCGGCTTGGAAGTACAAAATCCAAGAAGGTAAGTTTCCGCCTCATATGTGCCACAAACCGTCCATTAAAAGAAATGATGGAAAGGGGGGAGTTCAGGGAGGATTTATTCTACCGAATAAACGTTCTTCCTGTAACTATTCCACCATTGCGGGAAAGAAAAGAGGATATTATCCCTTTTATCTTAAAAACAACCGAAAAACTATCCTCCAGATATGGAACACTCAAAACAATATCTCCAGATGTATTAAAAATATTTGAAAGTTATCATTGGCCAGGGAATATTCGCGAACTGGAAAATGTGATCGAACGAATTTTTATCATGACAGATGAAAACTCCATTACAGTTAAGGATCTCCCGTCAAATATAGCTGCAGATAAAGTCAGTAAAGACACTTATACCTTAAAAGAAAAAATGCAAATCATTGAGCGGGATATAATAGAAGACATGTTAAAACAATGCTCCAGTCTAAGAGAAGCTGCCAAAAAACTTGGGGTTGATGCATCTACATTGACAAGAAAATGCCAGAAGTATGGGATTTTCGTACATAATTAAAAGAACTTGGGATCGAATAAATCTTTTATTCGGTCTTTTTATTTGTTTTCTCTTAATATCTTAAAAACCGATAACACTATAGGCATTATGAATACAATAAATATATTTGTAATATTTACAATATTTAAAATATATGATAGTATCAGTCTTAAATTAAATATTGTCGACAATATATTTATCCGCCTATTTTCTTCAGTTATCTTCACTCTCATATTCTATTTTGTAATTCAGATTCTAAATGATTTTCTTCTGAATGAATTTGTAAACGCTTTAAAATTTTATTTTTTGGCCTTAAGGAGAATGACTTAGAAAAATAGACATCATTCTCATGAACAGAGAGGAGGAATGTGAAACTTTTTTATTAAGTATTTAGACTAAGGAGGGACATAGTTTATGAAATTTTTTAAAAGCATCATAGTGATATTTTTTCTGGGATTTCTAGTTGCATGTTCTGCAAATGTTGATGGAGAAAATAGCAATGGAAAGGGCGAAATTATTAGCTTATTTGCTACAGATAGTTCGTCATCCTATTATGGCTACAATGTAGGTATTGCAAATGCAATAAGTACATTAAATCCGGAAATTCAAGTATCAGTAGTTGAAACTGGCGGATCAAGTGATAATATGCAGCGATTGAGTAAAGGCGAAGGAAAGATGGCATTGGGGACTTCTCCAAGTGACTATCAAACTTATTTCGGTGAAGGGGATTTTAAGGATATAAAAAATGAAAATATCCGGGCTTTGTGGTATTTTGTCCCATCACCATTTAACTTTATTGTCTCAGATTCAGCTAACGTGAATAGCTTTGAGGACTTAAATGGTAAAGACTTTTCTTTTGGCGGTTCAGGAACCTCCACTGAAAAAGTGACGACTGCTGTTTTTGAAACAATTGGTATTCAGCCAAAATCTTATGCTGGCAGTATGTCAGATGCACAGGCTGCTTTTGCCGACCGTAGAATTGTAGGCTTAACAAAGACAGGAACTCCTCCTGATTCATATGTTCAAAAGACAGCAGCAGAGCAAAAAATTAAATTGCTTGGTTTAACGGAAGATCAAATCAAAAGCATAACAGAGAAACTTCCTTATATAGGAACAAATACGATCCCGGCAGGCTCCTATGAAGGAGTTGATGAGGATATTAGTACAGTACAATTCACGATGAGTATTCTTCTGGATAGCTCTGTTTCCCAAGAAACTGGATATAAAATGTGGAAAGCTATGTGGTCTGAAGAAGGGAAGAAAATATGGCTGAATTCATTTTCTGCAGCTGCTGATGTTGATATACCAGAACTTACGCTTGGTTCAGCCATTCCTCTCCATGCAGGAGCTGTCCAATTTTTAAAGGAAAATGGTTATGAAGTTCCAGATGAGATAATTCCGCCAGAATATAAAGAAGTTAACTAATAACCTAATAGTCCCCTTCTTCCCTTGCAGAAAAGTGGTTTTCTGCAAGGGAAGTCATTAAGAAAGGAGGTTTACTATGTCAAAAATATTAAACCAATTAGAGGAATTATTTACTGAAGATGAATCCGAGATAAAAAAGAATAGCCGTAATCTTTCAAAAAAATATCTCGTGTTTGTCGGCGCAGTAGGATTAATATGGGCTCTTTTCCATATCTATACGATGGGATTTGGGACTTTACCGGGCATTATTCAGCGATCTCTCCATTTAATAGGTGCGACGATTATCTGTTTTCTTATTTTTTCAGGTTCCACTAAGTTTAAAAACAATAAATGGCTTTTGAGGCTTGATCTCTTATTCATTCTATTAGCTTGTATTGTTACTGTATATGTTATTTCCATTTATCCAAGAATAATTGAACAGCATGGGGTTTATAACACTACAGATATTATTATGGCCACAATTCTGTTAATGATTGTTCTTGAAGGTGCCAGAAGAGTCCTAGGCTGGTTTATTCCTTTTTTAGTCATCTGCGGGATTACATACGCTGTCCTTGGCCCCTATTTTCCTGGAATATGGAGACATGCGGGGATTGGTTATGAAAGGCTAATGCAAACCTTTTTATTGGGAACACAGGGAATATGGGGACAATTAATGTCTATTTCAGCAAATATCTTGGTGATTTTCGTTTTGTATGGATCTTTAATTCTTAGTTTGGGCCTGGGAAATACTATTTTTGATTTAGGTTCTAAGTTAACAGGCAAGTGGCGAGGCGGCGCTGCCCAGCTTGCGACAGTTACAAGTGCATTATTTGGTTCCGTTAACGGAAGTACTGTTGCAAATGTAGCTACAACAGGCAATTTTACTATTCCTCTCATGAAAAGGCTTGGCTACAACAAAAACTTTGCAGGGGCAGTTGAATCAGTCGCATCATCCGGCGGGCAAATCATGCCTCCTGTTATGGGTGCCAGCGCTTTTCTTATGGCAGAATTACTGGCTCTTAATTACGTGGACGTTATGATTGCAGCATTAATACCAGCTTTATTATTTTTTGTATCTATTATGATATCAATCTATTTTTATGCTCGGGCAAATCATTTAACTGGTCTATCTGATGAAGAGATTCCGACTTGGAAACAGGCGTTTAATTGGAGAACATTTATACCTTTATTTGTTCCATTGATATTGTTAGTAGCTTTGTTATTTTCGGGATACACGGCAGGAAAAGCTGGATATACGATGTATATTGGTACGATCGTTTTATATTTTTTATGCAATGTAAGATCGAAAAAGGAATTTAAAGAAGCGATTACAAGGATTATTTCTGGATTGGATAGCGGAGCAAAAAGTATGGTGACCATTGTCATGCTAATAGCGGCTGCGCAGACTTTAGTAACAACCATTAATACAAGCGGACTGGGAGTGAAGTTTTCTTTAGTGACCATGTCCTTCAGTCAAGGAAATCTCTTTTTGGCTTTAATTTTGGCAATGGTTATTACGATCATTTTAGGAATGGGAGCTCCTACTCCGGCAGCCTATGTACTATCAGCTTCTGTTATCGGATCTGCATTGATAAACCTGGGTATTGAGGGTATTGCTGCACATATGTTTTTACTTTATTTTGCTGTATTATCTGCCATTACGCCTCCGGTATGTGCAGCGATATACGTTGCTTGCGGAATATCTAAAGGAGATTGGGTGAAAACAGCAATATATAGCCTGAAAATCGGTTTAACGGCTTTCATCATACCGTTTATGTTTGTTCTTGATCCGGTTCTTTTAATGAAAGGGGAACCGATCGACATTATTTTAAGTGTTGCTACAGCCCTTGCTGGTGTTGTTATTTTAGCGGTAGGCACAATGGGGATTTTGATAAATAAAGCTAACATAGCTGAAAGATTAATAGCGTTTGCAGCGGCCATATTATTGCTATTCCCAGGTCACATTACAGATGTAATTGGTATTAGTCTTTTCGTGATCATGTGTCTTATACATTGGAAAGGTACTCGTTCTTCACGGAAAAGTGAGCATGCACTAAGCAAATAAAAGGTAAAAAAGGAGGAAAAATCTCAATGACCAATTTCGGCAAAATTTACTCTCAAATAGAACGGGCAAATCCTAGCCTCATAGCACAGTTTAAAGAACTGGGTGTTTCCACAATATACGAGTCAATGGCTGAAGAAACACTAATGGATCCTTCCATTGCACCTATCTGCAGAGGGCAGATCATTGCTGGATCGGCTGTTACTGCTATAAATACACCCGGAGATAACCTTTCCATGCACCTAGGACTATCTCTTACTCAACCGGGAGATATTTTAGTTACTTCATTCCTCGGAACTCATTCATATAATGCCCTTTGGGGAGAAATGGCGACACTTTCAGGTATTGGCAGAAAAATCTCGGGTGTAATAGCTGACGGTGCTGTAAGAGACGTGAAAGCCATACTTGATAACCAATTTCCCGTTTGGGCAAAATCAATTTCCTCCAAAACCAGCAGTGTTGAAAAAATTGGGGGAATAAATGTACCGGCGGTTTGTGGAGGAGTTTTGGTCAACCCAGGCGACATCATAGTTGCAGATGATGATGGAGTTGTCGTGGTACCTCTTGAACAAGCTGAAGAAGTTTTACAGAAAGCCCAAAGAAGAGCTGAACGAGAGAAAGAAATAAAAGAGCTCCTGCTTCAAGGCAAAACGCCATATGAAATTTTTAATATGGGTATTGCACTTGAAAAAAGCGGAATCCCGATTATTAATGAAAAATATCATTCTATTAGGATTTAGAGTGAGCCCAGATTAAAAAGGGGGAATACAATGATTACTGTATGTGCAGAAGCGCTCCGAAACTTTGCATATGACGCATTTATAAAAGTGGGGTTAAATAAAGCAAACGCATTGTTGGTTAGTGACGTTTTAGTGGATGCTGATTTAAGAGGGGTTCACTCTCACGGAGTTCAAAATTTGCCTCGGTGGGCAAGAGGCTTTTTAAAGGGGCACCTTGAGTTTGAAGTCACACATGAAGATATAGATGAAGGACCAATTACAGTTATTGATGGGCAAGGGAGTTTGGGAGTTCTGGCTTCTGATATTGCAATGGACTGTGCGATCAAGCGTGCCAAAAAATATGGGATAGGAATTGTAGGAGTAAAAAATAGCAGCCACTTTGGTCCTGCTGCCTATTATACAATGAAAGCGCTGCACCATCATCAAATTGGTTTTTGCACGACAAATGGCCCTGCCGTTATGGCTCCTTGGGGTGGAAAGGATGCACTTCTAAGCAATAATCCATTTTCTTATGCTATCCCGGCCGGTGATGAACCTCCAGTTGTATTGGACATGGCTTGCAGTGTTTCTGCCAGAGGAAGAATCAGAATGATGGCGCGGGAAAATGAAACGTTGCCTGAAGGGTGGGCCATTACAAAAGATGGAGAACCTACAACAGATCCGCGTGAAGCAGTCGAAGGAACTGTATTGCCATTTGGCGGATATAAAGGCTATGGCATAGCTGTTATTAACGAGATATTATCTGCTGCATTAACCGGAGCACTTTTTTCTTTTGAAGTTGGAGGAATTTCTAAAGGGCCTGCTGAAAGTGAACTGCAAAACCATGAACAGGCTGCCTGGGGCTGCGGACATGTATTTGGAGCAATTGATATAAACAGGTTTGGAAATGGAGATGCCTTTCAGAATAGAGTTGCCTATTTAAGCCGAACCTTACGGGAATCCCCGAAAGCTAAAGGGCATGAAAGAATATTTTTGCCAGGGGAAATCGAATTTGAATTAAAGAAGAAAAGGGAAAAAGAAGGTATCCCATTGAAGCCATCTACGGTTTCCCTAATTAATTCTTTTGCCCAAGATGAAATAAAAATAAATGCTATAGAATCATATTGATAAAGGTAGTTAAAAGGTCATTCTTTTAAGCTATATAAATAGAAGAAACTACTCCATGATTAACCAAAACCACCAAGAACCGATTTATTAAACGGGACCTTACTCAGTAATTTCGAGGAGTAAGGTTCATATAAATAACAGATTGTCGACAATATATTTTAGAGACGTCGTATTTATTTAGGAGGGAACAGCATGGAAGCAAAAAAAATAAATAAAATTATCGATGCGGACGTACATCCTTGGATTAACGGAGATATTAAAGGCTTGCTCCCATATTTAAGTAAATCAATGCAAAAAGTTTTCGATGGACGTTTGACATTACCTGACCACCCGCTTCGTCCGCCATTGGAAAAATCAACATCCATTAGACTCGATGCAAAACCGCCAGGTGGAGGTGCTGGTGGATCGGACCCAATCTTTATGAGTGAGGTTTTGCTGGACCGATACAATATTGAACATGCCATTCTAACATCCGTCCAAGCGGGAAAAATAGTTGTGTATCCCAACCCAACTGAAGCCACTGCTTTAGCAAGGGCATTTAATGATTATTTTCTAAATGAGTGGCTGACAGTAGACCCACGCTATAAGTTGGCGATGTGTATCGCCGTTCACGACCCTTTGAAAGCTGCAGAAGAAATTAGGCGTATAGGGCATGAAAAGGGTGTAGTTGCTGTCTTTATGCCATTGTTTAATATTTTGATGGGGAATAGCTATTATTATCCTATTTATGAAGCAGCAGAAGAGTTAGGATTACCTATACTTATTCATCCTACGGGTACTGAAGGCGGTTTTTCGACCAGTGTCGCTATGGCGGGTGGCGTGCCATCCAGCTATATTGAGAGGCACACAGATTTTCCGCAAGTTGCATATGGAAATTTGGTCAGTATGGTCTTTGAAGGAGTATTTGTTCGATTCCCCAAGCTCAAAATTTTAGCTGCAGAGTTTGGTTACAGTTGGGTTCCCTCTGTAATGTGGAGAATGGATCAAAACTGGCGTAATTTTAGAAAGGAAGTACCATGGCTGGAAAAAGAACCCAGCAAATATTTGTTAGACCATGTCCGCTTTACTTCTCAACCAGTAGAAGAACCTGAGAAAGGCAAATATCTTATGCAAATTTTCGAAATGATGCATGCCGAAAAAACATTGATTTTTAGTACGGACTATCCTCACTGGGATAATGATTTTCCTGACAACACTTTTACTACCCTGCCAGAGGCTGTAAAGCAGCGTATATTCTATGATAATGCTGCTGAACTATTTAATTTTAACTAGATTAGAAATTAATAAATTACAGGGAGGTAAAAAGAATGGAATATTGCATTGGTGAAATTATCCATATTCCAGCAGGAAAGGCTTTAATTAAAGAAATAAATGGAACATCAATTGGAATCTTTTGTGAAGATGGTGAAATATATGCAGTAAGAAACGTTTGCCCTCATAAATTGGCACCCATTTGTGAGGGGGCAGTCTGTGGAACGATGCTTCCCAGTAAGCCCTCACAGTTTGAGTTTGGGCTTGAAGGAAAAGTGCTGAGATGTCCGTGGCATGGATGGGAGTTTAGTCTGGAAACAGGAGAGGCCCTCTTTGGGATAAGTAATAGAAAAGTTAAGACCTACCCTGTGGAAGTTAAAGATGGTATGATTTATGTAGAAATGGGATAGTTTGTAACTTCCCCTATCATACTGTCATAAGTGAGGAAAATTATACAATGAGCTTTGAAAATACAACATTATCACAGCGGATTTCTGAAGAGATTGCTATTAAAATATCAGAGGGTGCCCTTAAACCTGGTGACAGGTTATTGGAATTAGAGCTGACGAAAGAATTCGGCACCAGCAGAGCTCCAATCCGTGAAGCGTTATTTATATTGGAAAAAGACGGAATTGTCGAACGGGTACCCCGAAAAGGCGTGTTTGTAAAAAAAAGGACAAAAAAAGAGTTGCTTGATCTGTATGAGGTTGTTTACAGATTATTAGAAATAGCCCTAACTAAGCTGATGGATTCACGAACTGATGTACAGCTGAAAAAAATTGAAAATTTAATCATTAAAATGGAGGAGACACTTGAAGGCAATAAAGTTAAGCAATGCTTTGACCTGTTGGAAGAGCTACAAAAGGATTTCTTTGTCTTCTCAGGAAACACAGTTTTAGAAGATTTATATATGAGAATTAATAGCCAGTTAATTCCATTTCGATATATTTCTCTTTCCTATCCAACCAGTATGGAACATTCCATCAGGGAATACAGTGAAATAATGGCTGGTTTAAAAGAGAAGGATCTCACAAGAATACTTGAAACCTTAAAACGAAAGGAAAAGCGGGCTCTGACAGTTTTGGAGAAGTTTGTAGATAATCAGTAAACCCTACTCAGGGCCTCCTAAGACACTTTCGTAATAAATGGGAAGCGGTGGTGTCAATGAGGGTTGGATTAATAGGTTTAGGAAACTTGGGCGGCAGGATTGCCCGTAATTTATTAAATAAGGATTACAAATTATCAGTTTATGATTTGGATCGGGAATTATTACAATCTTTTAAAGAGCTTGGCGCCATTCCATATGATTCTCCTTCTGCGCTGGCCAAAAACAATGAATACGTAATAACTGTGCTGCCAAATGCAGAAATAGTAAAAAGTGTGGCCCTTGGGCCTGATGGTCTTTTGTCGGGATTCTTGGAAGGCAGTACTTTAATTGACATGACAACTTCAATACCTGAAGTCACTAAACAAATTGGCATTGAACTTTCAAAGCATGGGATTCAAATGCTGGATGCGCCAGTGAGCGGAGGAGTAAAAAAAGCTGAAGACGGAACCCTTGCTATTATGGCTGGCGGGGATGAGGCAGTTTTTTTAGGTGCTTTTTCTTTATTAAACGATATCGGCTCTCATGTGACACATGTGGGAGAGTTAGGAGCAGGCCATACAATAAAAGCACTGAACAATATGCTTTGTGCTACTACTCTAGCTGCGACTGCAGAAGTCCTGGCCATTGGGACAAAGTTAGGCCTAAATCCTACCAGAATGCTAGAAGTAATTAATACAAGCAGTGGAAGAAGCCACTCGAGTGAAATCAAATTTCCTCAGCAAGTATTATCGAGGAAATTTGATGTGGGCTTTACAATTGATTTAATGTGCAAGGACCTTACTATTGCCAGTGGCATAGCTGAAGGAGCAGAAGTGCCTTCATTTATATCCAGCGCCGTTTTTCAGTTATGGCAGTATGCAAAGTCTCAGGGCGGAGGGGAGATGGATCATACGGCCATTGCGAAATTTATTGAGGAGATGGCGGGTGTGGAGATAAAGGTTTAATCCATTGGTTTCTGTCTTAAAACATATTGAAGCGTGGGTAATGTCATGGTTTGCTATAAAAGTTAAATTTGATGTAAATAAATTTTAAATGCTAGACTTATCATTTTTCAAAAAAAGCTTTTGCCTGCTTAGGTAAAAGTTTTTTTGGCTTTTTTATAACCTAGTGACAACCTGTCAACATTGGCGAGAAAACTTAATTATTTATAATATCGATATTTAATAATAAATTATTCCATTTTTAAATGTATTGAAGATTGAGAAAAATCTGATATCATTTTATTTATAGCTTTTTCCTATAAAAGTAAAGCTTTTCATAGTTTTAGGGGGTGAATAAGCTTAAGGGTTAAACAATAGTTTTGAGTATTATGAAAGGGCTTACAAAAAGATAGAGTGGAGTGATTTTATGAGTGAATTACTTAAAAATGCAGTAGAAGATAAAAATGTAACCTATGGAAAAGTTGCAAATATGGTCGAAGCAATGAAGCTGGAGTTTAGAGAGTTTGAAATCCCTGAGCCGGCATCCAATTCTTTATTAGTAAAAGTGCTGCGGACTAATGTGTGTGGTTCCGAACTACATATTTGGAAAGGACTTCATCCTACCAAGAAAACTGGAGTTCTAGGTCACGAAATGGTTGGGGTTATTGAAAAAATAGGTCCAGAGTTGACCACGGACTTTGCCGGGCAGCCAATTAAAGTAGGAGACAGAGTAGCAGCGTGCTATTTTCGAACTTGCTTAAAATGTAAGGCTTGTTTACGAGGAGATTTTAATACATGTGAAAATAGTATTGAATTTTGGAATAAACGTCCTGAGGAATATCCGCATTTTCACGGTGCCTTTGCATCTCATTACTATATACACCCAAATCAATATTTTTATAAAGTTCCTGATAATATTCCTGATGTTGCTGCTGCAAGTGCTAACTGCGCATTATCCCAAGTTTATTACGGCTTAGATCAAGGTGAGCTAGCAACTGGGGAAACTGTTGTTATTCAAGGTGCTGGGGGTCTTGGTTTAAATGCAGCTGCTGTTGCAAAGGAACGGGGGGCACAGGTAATTGTAATTGATGGTGTTGAATCCAGATTGGAAACAGCAAAAGAGTTTGGGGCAGACCACGTAATAAACTTCAGGAATTATGAAAGTCCTGAACAAATAGCTGAAGTCATTCGCTCCTTCACTAATGGGGAAGGTGCTGATTTAGGGTTAGAAGTATCTGGTGTTCCTGCTGCTTTTGGTGAAGGGATCCAGTTCATTAGAAATAATGGCAGATATGTAACGATGGGAAACATCTCGCCTGGAATAAACATTGACTTTGATCCAGGCCTTTTAACTAGAAAAGGAATAAAAATCATTCCTGTTTTACGCTATAAACCGTGGTATCTGAAGAAGTCCTTACAATTCTTATCAAAATACATTGATAAGTATCCTTTTGATAAGATGATTGATTGTGAAATACCTTTTGAGAATATTGCGGAAGCATTGGATAAGTCCGCTAGGCGTGAGGTTACTCGTGCATCTATTACTATTTAAATCTAAAAGTCTCATTGTGGAAAGGATGGTAGGGGATGTCGCTTAAAACAGAAACTATTACTTATTATAATTTTATAAATGGGGAATGGAAGTCCTCAAACAGCAATGAAAAGATAGAAAGTAAAAATCCTGCAGATAACACAGAAATAGTTGGTATTGTTCAAAAATCTACAGAAAAAGATCTTGATGAAGCTGTCATGGCAGCTAAATCTGCCCAAAAAGCTTGGAGAAACAAAGGATTTATTGCAAGAGGGCAATACTTATATAAAATTGCAGAGGTACTTGAAGAAAATATTGAGGATATCGCAATAACGATGACAAAAGAAATGGGGAAAACCTTAGCTGAAGCTAAAGGAGAAACCATGAGGGCCATTTCGGTCTTTAAATATTATGCAAGTGAAGGAATGAATAAAATAGGTGACGTCATTCCACACACTGAAAGTGATGGTTTAATGTACACAACAAGAGTTCCATTAGGCGTTGTCGGAATTATTACTCCATGGAACTTTCCTATTGCAATTGCAGCCTGGAAGATTGCGCCAGCAATTGTTTCTGGGAATACTGTTGTTTTTAAACCTGCACAAGAAACAAGTATTACAGCTGTAAAACTAGTAAAATGCATCGCTGAGGCAGGTATTCCGAAAGGTGTAGTAAACCTGGTAACAGGCACCGGCTCAACAATAGGCCAAGGAATTATTGACCACGCTGATATTCAGGCAATAAGCTTCACTGGTTCCAATGATGTAGGGAAACGCGTAGCAATTGGTGCGGCGAGCAGAGGGGCTAAGTTTCAGACAGAGATGGGCGGCAAGAACCCGGTAATCGTTGCAGATGATGCGGATTTGGATTTAGCTGTTGAACAAACTATTAATGGAGGTTTGAAATCAACAGGGCAAAAATGTACTTGTACCAGCCGCGTCATAATTATGGAAGATGTGTTTGATCAGTTCAAGGAGAAACTATTATCGAAGGTAAGAGAAATTACAGTAGGAAGTGGCTTAGAATCCGACACATGGATGGGTCCATGTTCAAGTGAGAAACAGCTTCAGACAGTTGTTAATTATATTAAACAAGGCATTAATGAAGGCGCCACTCTTCTTTATGGGGGTAAAAGACTTGAGCAAGGAAAATTAAAGGAAGGATACTATGTTGAACCAACAGTCTTCGAAAACGTTACCACTTCAATGGTGATTGCACAGGAAGAAATTTTTGGTCCTGTATTAGCCTTGATTAAAGTCCGATCCATTGAAGAAGCTTTAGAGATTGCTAATGATGTTAAATATGGATTAAGTGCAGCCATATTTACAAGAGATATCGGAAGGATGATGACATTTATAAAAGAGATAGATGCAGGCCTTGTCAGAATTAATGCAGAAACGGCAGGAGTTGAACTTCAGGCTCCATTTGGAGGAATGAAGGAGTCAAGTTCCCATTCAAGGGAGCAAGGAAAGGCAGCGATTGAATTCTTTACTGCTACCAAAACTGTATTTGTAAAAGCGTAATTCCTTTAATTAATAGGGGGGCTTAACATGAAGAAGAAATGGATCCTATTCGTGCTAATGGTTTCGTTGGTTTTATTTACAGCTGCTTGCAGCAGCAGTTCTAGTAATGCTTCGACTAAGGAAGGAGCAGAAAATGCGTCTGATAAAGATGGCGGAAACAGCTTTCCTGAAAAGTCTATTACTTTAATTGTTCCATATGCTGCTGGAGGCGGTACTGATGCTACTGCAAGAGCTTTAGCAAAAGCAGCTGAAAAACATTTAGGTCAATCAATAGGAGTTGTTAATAAAACTGGCGGAAATGCAGTAGTTGGGATTAGCGAGGCAGCAAATGCCAAACCTGATGGCTATACCATCATTATGAATGCAAATGAGATAGCTCTTTTGCCGCATATGGGGCTGACTCCAATTACCTATGAAGATTTTGCACAGGTAGCTCATATTAATTTTGATCCTTCTGCTTTAACTGTCCCTGCAGATGCTCCATATGATACGCTAGAAGAATTTTTAGCTTATGCGAAAGAAAACCCAGGAAAAATTCGCGTTGGAGGAACGGGGAAAGGCGGGATATGGCATCTGGGTTCAGCTTCAATTGAGAAAGCGGCTGATGTCCAGTTTAACTACGTTCCTTTCGATGGAGCAGCACCGGCAAAGACTGCATTATTAGGCGGACATATAGAAGCAATTACGGTCAGCCCCGCGGAGGTCTTAGCCCAGGTGGAGGCTGGTGAATTAAAGACACTTGGTGTTCTCTCCGATGAAAGATCAACCATCATGCCAGATGTACCTACCTTCAAAGAGGCTGGATACGAAGCAAATGTTGGTGTATGGAGAGCAATTGATGCTCCTTCAGATACTCCTCCTGAGGTTGTTAAGGTATTGGAAGAAGCTTTTTCAAAGGCTGTTGAAGATGAGGAATTTGTTGACTTTATGAATAAAAATGGTCTGGGGATTGCTTTTAAAGGTACCGAAGAGTATAAGGAATTAGTTGCTAAAGACCATGAATTCTTTGGAGGGCTACTAAAAGAGTTGGGGATAACTCAGTAGCACTCTTTCATTAAATAATAATGAATGCAAAGAGCTGTTTCCCCAGCACTTTGCATTCATTCATTTATAGCATAAAGTCAGGGGGATCGAAAATGAGAAGAGCGAATATAATTAGCAGTTTCATTGCTATTTTCATTGCTGGACTGTTTTTTATTATGACGACTCAATTTAAAGAGATATCGGTTCAGGATACAGGACCAGCTTTTATGCCAAATCTGTATGCGGGTGTTCTTGTTATCCTTGCACTACTTCTTATAATTAATTCCGCCAAAAAAAGCGATGATACAGAAAATGGGAGTAAGTCTAGTATAAAACTAGTTTTTGTCACTATGCTTTTAATTATTGTTCTTACTTTCCTAATTCCCATTCTTGGTTTTTACATAATAACTCCTATAGCAGTTTTTTGTTTTTTAAAAATCTTTAAAGAAAAGAAACTTTCAATCCTTTTTGGTTTACCTATAGGCATAGTATTATTTGTTTTTATATTATTTCAAAAACTGCTTCTAGTACCGATTCCTTCTGGGATTATTTTTCAGTAAAGGAGCTTGAAAATGGAATTATTAATTGAAGGATTTTTAAATGTTCTTAATATAAAGGTTCTCCTTATCCTATTTATGGCAGGAGCGATCGGAATCATTTTAGGTGCTTTACCGGGTCTTACTGCAACTATGGGAGTTGCTTTATTATTGCCTGTAACCTTTGGCATGGAACCTGTTACGGGAATTCTTTTATTAGTAGGGGTTTACTTTGGGGCGATTTATGGCGGGTCAATCACTGCTATTCTATTGAGGACCCCTGGTACACCCTCTTCAGCAGCAACTGCCCTTGATGGTTATGAAATGACAAAAAAAGGATTAGCTTATAAAGCTTTAACTGTTTCAACATTATCCTCCACTATTGGAGGGGTACTAAGTGTAATAGTCTTGATTTTAATTGCACCTCAACTGGCTGAATTCGCTTTAAAATTCAGTGCTCCCGAATCATTTGCACTTGCTTTCTTTGGACTTGCGATTATTTCAAGTATTTCGGGGAAGTCTCTGCTTAAGGGATTAATTGCTGGGGTGACAGGGTTATTAATAGCTACTATAGGTATTGATCCAATTGGCGGGTTTCCGCGTTTTACCTTAGGTATTGAAAATTTAATGAGCGGTGTAAATTATATACCTGTATTAATTGGGCTATTTGCTGCCTCAGAAGCATTTCGTTCTGTAGAAGACATTTATAAAAGCAGTAATTCCGTTAAAGCCATCGAGAAGGTTAAATTAAAATGGAGTGAATTTAAAAGTTTAATCACAGTTATATTAAGGTCATCTGGCATTGGAACATTTATTGGCATGATTCCTGGTGCTGGCGGGGATATAGCTTCATTTGTTGCCTATAATGAAGCAAAAAGATTTTCAAAAAAACCTGAAGAGTTTGGGAAAGGGAATGCTGAAGGCGTATCAGCTTCAGAAGCAGCCAATAATGCTTGTACTGGTGGTGCTATGATTCCCTTATTAACCCTTGGGATACCAGGTGATGCTGTTACAGCTGTTATGCTGGGTGCACTTATGGTCCAAGGGCTTCAGCCTGGACCTTTGTTATTCACAAACCATGGCGGGATTGTATATACCCTATTTATAGGGATGTTGTTAGCCAATCTTTTAATTCTATTTTATGGTCTGCTGGGAATCCGTTTGTTTACTAAAATCCTGACCATTCCCAAGGTTATTTTAACACCAATCATTCTTATACTGTGTATCGTAGGATCATATGCCTTAGGAAATAATTTTTTTGATGTTTGGGTTATGTTGATTGCTGGTATAGTAGGGTATTTTATGCATAAATATGAATTCCCAGTTTCACCGGTTATTTTAGCTTTGATATTAGGTCCGATGTTAGAAGCTAACTTACGAAGATCTCTCGTCCTGTCAAATGGGGATATTAGTATATTATTCACAAGGCCCATATCCTTAATATTGATTTTATTGGCTGTAATGACACTGTTTTATCCATATATTACAAAATTGATAAAAAGCCGAAAAAATTACGATATAGAGGCTTAGTTATTTTACGAGCAGGCTGCTTTCGTGTAGCAGGCTTAAATACGAATCTAGAATCTTTAAGCTTTCTATGGTATTAGATCTGGGGTGTTTTCTCTGGATTCGGTAATACTTACGATCCGGAGGAGGAGTTTCAAGCCAATATAATGAAAACCCTTCCATTTTTATAAACTTTTTAGCCATGGACATAGGAACGATAACCCATTTATTAGGGAAACTCATAAAATTAAAAATTAATCCTGCTGAATCAATTCTGATTCCTAAAAACTCTCTGTCTTCCCTGCATCTTTCATACCAGGCTTGAAAAGAAGGACTCCACTCATGGTATAACTCGTTACTAGGATCCAAATCTAAAAAGTTTATATATTTGTGGGACTTCTCTGGATTGAAATCATGCCTTATGACAACCAAGGGTTCTGAATAGAACTTCTTAATTATTAAATCGGGCCGGGGTTTTTCAAGTAAAGCGAAGGCAATATCGATTTTATCCTGTTCTAAAAGGGAGTATAATTCTTCTCCTATATATGTTATTAGTCTTAAATTCATCTCATTTGAATGGCTATTAAGTGCTTTATAAACGGGGGGAAGAATAAAATTATGAATACTATCCACTGCTCCGATTGTCAAAGCCTGTTTTTTCTGGGATCTAAGGTACTTAGTTTCCTGAATTAGTTCCTCCCATTGTTTTGCTATCTTTAAAAATTCTTCACCACTTGGTGTTAAAGATAAAGAACGAATGCCACGGCCTCTTTCGATTAAAGTCATCCCGACAAATTCTTCCAGCTGGGTGAGTCTGTGGCTTAGAGTTGATTGAGTTAAAAAAAGAGAGCTGGCTGCTCCTGTTAAACTGCCATGGCGAACAATGGCAAGAAAGGCTTGTATTCCAGAAGATTCCAAAATTAATCACCTCATATATTTTTCTGGCTAGTCTAAAAAGAAAGGATAGTAATCATTTGGCAAGTTCAACGAAGACAATTAAAGCAATAGGATCTTAGAGATAACTCACAGTTCCCATTATATTACATAAACGGTTGAAAAACATGTAAAATATTAAAATACATGATATTAAATAATATAATATTCCATTTTATAATAGTTAACTCTCTTGGTATGATGTAAAAAGTTAGAATATTTAAATTACTTTTTGTTTAAGTATCCTGTTTTAAGTATAAAAAAGGAGGAACAAATATGGAAGAAACTGAGCTATCCATTATTATAGGCGGCCAGCAAGGAGAGGGTATTGAAAGTGTTGGTGAAATCTTAGCAAAGGCTATGAGCAGAATAGGATACCATCTTTTTGGAGCGAGAAGTTTTTCATCACGTATTAAAGGTGGCCATACGGATTTTAATCTCAGAATTAGTAAGGTTCAGGTATTTAACAATTCGGAAGATTTGGATATCATTATAGCCTTTGATGAAGATACGATCAGTCTTCATCAGCAATCGCTCAAAGCTAATGGAATCATCTTGTGTGATCCAAAGACAGTAAATATTAATAATATTAACCTCGGCAAGGAAATTCGGTATCACGAAATTCCCTTAACCCAGTTAGCAGCAGAGCTTGGAAGTCAAATTATGAAAAACATTATTGCTGTCGGTGCTGCATGTTCATTATTGAACCAGCCCATAGAAGAATTTGAAACAGCCATAAAGGAACAGTTTGAAAAAAAGGGAAAGTCAATAATCGAAAATAACCTGGGTGCTTTGCGCAAAGGGTACCAATATGCAAAGGAAGTAATTGAAGTCCATTTTCCGATTGAAAAAGCGACTTCCGGACAGCGTATTTTTATGTCTGGAAATGACGCTATTTCGCTAGGGGCTGTACTGGGAGGCTGTCGTTTCATGGCAGGTTATCCTATTACACCTGCTTCAGAAGTTCTTGAGAATTTAACCAGAATTATTCCTGAATACGGAGGAGTTGTTGTACAAACAGAAGATGAATTAGCAGCTATATCCATGGTTTTAGGTGCGGGCTATACAGGTGCCCGTGCAATGACTGCCACTGCAGGCCCTGGAGTTTCTTTAATGCAAGAGGCAATCGGACTTTCAGGTGCTGGGGAAATTCCTGTTGTAATAGTAGATTGTCAGCGGGGAGGTCCCAGCAGCGGTATGGCAACTAAGTTTGAACAGAGTGATCTAAATGCTATGTTTTCAGGTACACATGGTGAATCACCCAGGATTATCCTATCTCCGAGTACCGTTTTAGAGGCATTTACGGATATGCCCAAAGCGTTTAATTTAGCTGAAAAATTTCAGTGTCCTGTTTTTGTTGCCTCGGATTTGATGCTGGCAACTTCAAAACAAACTTTTGATTTCCAAGAGGTAAACGAAATAGAAATTGATCGTGGAAAATTAGCCGGCGATTTAGAGCTTTTTGAAAATGAAAAAGCTTTTTACGAGCGGTTTGCAATAACTGAGGATGGTATAACTCCAAGAAGTATACCTGGTCAAAAGAAAGGAATGCATCATGTGACTGGCATCGAACATGGGCCATCAGGACATCCCAGTGAAAATCCCAACAACAGGAAAGAGCAAATGGACAAAAGAAAAAGGAAATTAGAAAATGTTCCTCTAGATCAATCAATTAAATATGAAGGAAGTCAACATCCTGATATATTGTTAATTGGTTTTGGATCTACATATGGAGTAATTCATGAAGCCAGGAAAAAAATGCACAGTTCAGGGATTGAAGTTGGACATGCGCATATACGCATGCTTCAGCCCTTAGCAAAAGATGAACTAACAAATTATACAGGACTTGCTAAAAAAGTGTTTATAATAGAACAAAATTCAACGGGACAGTTAGCGAATATAATTAAACAAAAGGTAGCCATTCATTCTAAAGTACACAGCATTTTAAAATATAATGGTATTCCCATCAAGACTTCAGAAATTATTACTTACATTCACAATCATTTTGATGTGTCTAGTAATAAGGAGCTGGTATAAATATGACAACTCTAAAAGATTATCGAGTAGATATTAAGCCTAATTGGTGTCCAGGCTGTGGAGACTTTTCTGTCTTAGCAGCAATTCAAAGGGCAGCAGTCAACTTGAAAATTGAGCCTGAAGATTTTGTCCTTCAATCCGGTATTGGCTGTTCTGGAAGAATATCAGGCTACCTAAATGTTTATGGAATGCATTCTATGCACGGACGTGCATTAGGACTGGCTCAAGGTGTGAAATTAGCTAATAAGAATTTAACAGTTGTCTGTGCAGGTGGAGATGGAGACGGATTTGGAATTGGACTTAATCATTTTGTTCACGCAGCCCGTCGAAACATCGATATAACATATATTGTAATGGATAACCAAATTTATGGACTAACCAAAGGACAAATGTCACCTACAAGCCCTAAAGGCTTCTTAACAAAGTCTACTCCAGAGGGAAATCCGGAAAGTCCAGTTTCTCCAATACATGTAGCCCTTTCCTCAAATGCTAGCTTTATCGCACAAGGGTTCTCAGGAAATTTAAAACAAATAACCTCATTAATTGAACAAGGCATCCAGCATAAAGGTTTTTCTTTCATCAATATATTTAGTCCTTGCGTAACATTTAATAAAGTATTTACGTATGACTGGTTTAAACAGAATTTAATAAACCTAGACAATGAAAATGACTACGATGTGTCAAACCGAAGTTTGGCTTTTGAAAAAGTTGAGCAAACAAATGGGTTTATTACAGGTGTCATTTACCGGAAAGAGCGAAAGGAATTTACTGAGTCACTACCAGGGAATTCAGGCAAATCGAGTTTAATTGACCAAAATTTATCGGTTAACAAAAGCGATATTCACAATCTATTGAGTAGATATATGTAAGATTATCAATTGCACATACCACATCAAACATTCGATACTAATTGTAAAGGGTCTTCATGACTCTTTACTTTTTTATTTTTATTGCTCTGTCAAAACTTATTGTTTTTTTAGCTTACTGTTGATTGGACCGGAACACACGAGATTTTCGCAAATGCTATCGCATTTCCTTCGTGCGGTGTTTACTCAGAGATGCTTATTCAAAGCCCTGCGACCCAGGCGGAGCGTCGGACCGCCCAAAGAAAGGGAGTACCTACAGTGAAAATCAACATTCAGATTTAACAGATCCATTTTAACCAAGAACAAATATTAGGAGCATTTATAAAGAAATAGGAATCGACATTAAAAATCTTTAGAATATTCATAATAATTATTGAAATTGCGGATTGGATACAGTATCCTATTTATATAAAGCTAAGATTTTTCCAACAAATTAATGGGGGAATAATGCTATGAAGCTAGTAAATGAAGTAACGATTTATGAAGTCGGTCTCCGGGATGGACTTCAGCTTGAGTCAAAAGTCTTAACAGTTGAAGAGAAGCTGGATATCTTTACTTTATTTAGGGAAGCCAATGTGTCCGAAGTTGAATTTGGTTCTTTTGTTCATCCAAAGTTAGTGCCGCAAATGGCGAACACTTCGAATTTTTATGCCCATATCCAACAATATGAACAAGAGATGGAGCTTGTTGCGCTTGTCCCTAATTTAAAGGGACTTGAAATTGCAAAAGAGAATGGTGTGAAGTCTGTTAATTATGTTTTATCGGCGAGTAATACGCATAATCAGCAAAATGTACGCCAAACAACAGAAGAATCACTGAACAGCTTTAAAATCTTGTCCCAATTTGCATCTGAGAATGCTATCGCTTTAAACGTTACAGTTGCCACTTCATTTGGCTGTCCATTTGAAGGAACGGTCCCCCAGAAACGCATCATGAATATAGTAGACACCCTCCTTTTACATAACATTAAAAGAATTACACTTGCAGATACAACTGGTATGGCTAATCCCAGGCAGGTTTATGAATTAACAAAAGAAGTTGTAAATGAATGGAGAAACTTTGAATTTGGCTGCCATTTTCACAATACAAGGGGAATGGGGCTTGCGAATGTTCTGGCCGGAATGGAAGCGGGAATTACTATGTATGATGCCTCCATTGGCGGAATTGGCGGCTGCCCATTTGCTCCTGGTGCAACAGGAAATGTTAGTACAGAAGATGTTGTACACATGCTGGAGGAGATGGGTGTTAAAACGTCTATTGATCTGGATACATTAATACAGGCTTCTCATAGATTGAAAGAAATACTTGGCCATGATTTACCGGGGCAAGTTGCGAAGGCAGGAAAGAGCTCCCGAAAATATCCGGTGCCAAGTTAGCATTCATACTAATTGATTGAAGGGATGAGTTACATGTTAGTACAAACCTATGAAACGATAAAAATTGAAAACCCGGATCAGCAGCAAGGCATTGCTCTATTGACGTTAAACCGCCCTGATTCCATGAACGCCTTGAATACAAAAATGGCATTGGAATTAATCGAAGCTCTGGATGAATTAAAATATGATGAAAATGTCAGAGTTTTAATTATTACAGGTGCTGGCACAAAGAGCTTTTGTGTAGGAGCTGACCTAAAAGAGCGGAATGGTATGTCTCAAAAGGATTGGAAAAAACAGCATGATTATTTTGAACAAGTGACTGAGAAAATCCGTGAATTTCCATATCCGGTAATCGGCGCTGTAAATGGCTATGCATTGGGAGGAGGAATGGAAATTGCGCTAAGCTGTGATATTAGAACAGCTGCACCACAGGCAGGGATGGGACTGCCTGAAGTAAAATTAGGCCTTATACCTGGAATCGGCGGTACCCAGCTGCTTGCCCGTATCCTCCCAATAGGTTTGGCAAAGGAAATGCTTTTCACAGGCAAACGAATTACTGCTGAAGAAGGGAAGCAATTAGCATTGATCAATCATGTTTTTTCAGCTGAAACGCTGATAGAGGAAACGGTTAAACTTGCAGAGAGCATCGCTGCGAATGCGCCACTTTCCCTTAAAGCTTTAAAGAAAGCTGTCAATAAAGGAACGGAAACAGATTTAGCAACTGGGCTTGTGCTCGAGCTGGAAGCTTACTATAAATGTGCAAACTCTGAAGATCGTTTGGAAGGCATCTATGCATTTAATGAAAAACGTCCACCGGAATGGAAAGGGAAGTAAAGAAAACCTTTTACCATAAGCTGTTTTAGTACTTTGTAATTGAAGTGAACTCAACTGGCAAGTTTAATAGAGTTAACCAAAAAAATATCATTTGGAGGCAGTAAAGATGACAAATACAAAAACAATGGAAAATACCGAACACGAAATGATCCGAAAAAGCGTTCGCACTTTATGTGAGCGCTTTCCTGAGGAATATTGGAGAGATACTGATGAGAGAGATGCCTATCCGACCGCTTTTGTTAAGGCCCTAACCGATGAGGGCTGGCTGTCTGTTCTCATTCCTGAAGAATATGGCGGAGCAGGCCTGGGAATGAAAGAAGCAGGAATCATTTTAGAGGAGATCAATCGTTCTGGCGGAAATGCAGGTGCTTGCCATGCACAAATGTATACGATGGGGGCCTTGCTGCGTCACGGAAACGAGGAGCAAAAGCAAAGATTTCTTCCCAAAATTGCAAGCGGTGAATTGAGGCTTCAAGCTTTTGGTATTACTGAACCAACAGCAGGCAGTGATACCACAAGCATTCAAACATTTGCAGAGAGAAAGGGAGACAAATATATCGTACATGGCCAAAAGATTTGGACCTCCCGTGCCGAGCATTCTGATTTAATGATGCTTTTGGCGAGAACAACTCCGAAAGACCAGGTGCAAAAGAAAACGGACGGTTTAAGCCTCTTTATCCTTGATATGAAGGAGCAGGCAGATAAGATAGATATTCGCCCAATTGATACCATGATCAATCACGCGACCACTGAAGTCTTTTTTGAAGGGGCCGAAATTCCGGTCGAGAACTTGATTGGCGAAGAAGGCAAGGGATTCAGATATGTATTGGGCGGTATGAATGCAGAACGTATATTAATAGCTTCTGAATCAATTGGGGATGGCATGTATTTCGTGGATAAATCCGTTCAATATGCCAATGAACGTGTTGTTTTTAATAGGCCAATCGGTCAAAACCAAGGTGTTCAATTCCCGATTTCAAGAGGTTACATGGATATCCAGGCTGCAAAATTAATGAGGGACAAAGCAGCAGAAATGTTTGATGCAGGAGTTGATTGCGGTGCAGAAGCGAATATGGCAAAATACCTTGCTTCTGAAGCTACTTGGCGTGCCGCAAATGCAGCCATGGACACATATGGCGGATATGGCTTTGCAAAAGAGTACAATATTGAAAGAAAGTTTAGGGAAGCAAGATTGTTTATCGTAGCGCCAATTTCTAATAATTTGGTTGTGAGCTTTGTAGGCCAGCATGTTCTTGGTTTGCCGCGATCTTATTAATCAATTCAGAAATGAGGGCCTTAAATAGAAGGGCCCTCTCCTTAAAAAAGGGGGAGCCAGAATGGCAGGACCGTTAACAGGTATAACAGTTGTAGATGTAACTACAAACATTTCCGGACCTAGTTTAACTATGATTCTCGCTGATTTAGGTGCTGAAATCATTAAAATTGAAAGGCCGGTTACTGGAGACGACTCAAGGGGGATGGGTCCCTTTTGGGAAGGAGAAGGCGTATATTTTCTCCATATTAATCGAAATAAAAATTCTATTGTTATAGATCTGAAGCAGGAGAAAGGCAGAAAAATTGTTTATGATCTGGTTGGAAAAGCTGATGTATTTGTTGAAAATTTCCGATATAAAAAAGCGGAAAACATGGGACTGGGATATGAGAAATTAAAAGAAATTAATCCTTCACTTGTTTATTGCTCCTTGTCTGCTTATGGACAGGAGGGACCTTTGCGTGAGAGATCAGGGTATGATGCGATCGCCCAAGCAGATTCTGGCATTATTGGCATTAATGGAGCAGAAGGTTCAGAGATTGCGAGGGTGCCAGTTTCGGTTCTTGATCAGGGAAGTGCGATGTGGGGAGCAATTGGTATTATCTCTGCACTCCTTCATAAAGAAAAAACAGGCGAGGGCCAATTGGTCACAACTTCACTTTATGAAACAGGTGTCTTTTGGGTGGGCTACCATATGCTATCCTGGCTTGCAACCGGACAGGAACCCAGGAAAAATGGTGCCGGCCATACTGCCTTTGCACCATATGGGGCTTTTTATGCCAGCGATGCACCTGTTATGATTGGAATATCGAATAATTCCTTATTCAGGCGCTTATGCACTGTGCTTGGGAAAGAGGAATGGGTCACAGATCCGCGATATGAAACTAACCCCAAACGAGTTGAAAACCGTGAGAATTTAAGAGTGGCTATTGAAAATATTCTTCAATCCAAGCCTGCTGATGAATGGGTTGGACTTTTGGCAGCGGCTGGAGTACCAAGTTCAAAGGTGAAAAAGATTTCAGAAGTTGTAGAGGATGAGCAAGCAGAAGCAATTAATATGTGGAAGAATGTCCCGCATACAAGTATCAAAGACTTCAAGCTGCCGCGGCTGCCTTTCGAGTTAAGTAATTCTTCTGCAGAGATTAATCAAGCTCCGCCTAAGCTTGGGGAGGATACGATAGACATTTTGGGAAAGCTTGGCTATGAAGAGGCGAAAATTAAGGAACTGCTTAAAGATAAAACGATCCAAACTTCAGAAGAAAAAGCAGAATCTCGCTGACTTAATAGAATTAATATGTAACTTTAAAAATCTCCCGGTTATAAAGCGGGAGATTTTTAAATATCTAAGGCTGTACCTCATTAATCCTTAATATACTTTTGAATCTTTCTAAAAGCAGTAGATTGATTTATTCCCAGTGCCTCACCAACTTTATAGGAGCTTTTATATTTCTTATAAGCCTTAATGATTAATTGTTCTTCCAATTCTTCATGTGCTTGTTTTAATGGGCATATGTCATTGATCTGGATAAGATATTGTGAGTCATCATTTCTGGAGTTTATGATCTTTTGTGGCAAATCTATCATTTGGATTTCATTTTTATCAGCAGTAACGACCAGGCGTTCCATCAGGTTTTCCAATTCTCTTACATTTCCTGGCCAATTATAGTTAATTAATTGATTCTCTGCTTCCAAAGAAAGATAGGTGGATGAACCGTATTTTTTATTAAATTTATCTAAAAAATAATCCATTAAATAGGAAATATCCTCTTGCCTCGTTCTTAATGGGGGAATATAAATGGGTATGACATTCAATCTGTAGTATAAATCTTCTCTAAATGTACCTTCCTCCACCATTGATTCTAAGTTCTTATTAGTTGCAGCGATAATTCTTGTATTGATATGTACTGGTTTGGTACCCCCAAGCCGCTGAATTACATTATCTTGGAGAGCTTTTAAAAGCTTAACTTGCAGGTTAAGGGGCATTTCACCAATCTCGTCCAAAAATAAAGTGCCTCCATCAGCTTCCTCAAATAATCCCTTTTTCCCTTCTTTATTTGCTCCTGTAAAAGCGCCGGACTCGTATCCAAAAAGTTCGGATTCAATGAGAGACTCTGGTATTGCACCACAATTAACATGGATAAACGGCTGCTTACTTCTATTGCTTTTTTTATGTATTAAAGATACGATTACACCTTTTCCAACACCAGATTTTCCTGTAACAAGAACAGTGGAATCTACCTTCGCAATTTTATCTACCATTTTCACGATTTTACGCATATTAGGTGAAAAAGAGATAAATTCTTCCGGGTCTTTATTTTGAAATCTCCGCAGTTCTTCGAGTTCTTCTTGGAAACTCTCTAATAAATGTTCGGTCCGCTCAATCTTGTCACGAAGCTGTCTGATTTCGGTGAGGTCTCTGGAAGTAAAGATAATGAAGTCAATATTTCCTTCAGCATCAAGGGAGGGGTTCCCAATACAATGGATTGTATGGCCAGTTCTTGTTCTTTGAATCATAGATACCCGTTCCTTCCGTTCTTTTACGATAGGAAATAGCGAAGGGGAAAACAGTCCCTTTCTGGCAAGCTCTTCAGTGTTTTTTCCTACTATTTCATTTGCTTTCATGCCATAAAATACTTCACCCGCCGGATTGACACGCAGTACTTTTCCATTGCCGTCAGTCACGAAGATCTCATCAAAACAGGTATTAATAATCGTTTCTAATTCATGATTTAAAGTCTTGTAAAGTGTAATCTCGCTTGCTTCCATCAATTCACCTCCATTTTTAAATGAAGTTCTAATAACTGTTATTGAAATAATAGCATAATAAGCAGACAGCAACAATTCATAATATTTAGAATAATGAATATAATAATGCAGGGGTGCATTATTTGTAATGCATGGAATCATCAAAAGTGAATTTAAAGAATCATTGATTCTTCATCTAATGAACATATCTACTTTTGGCATAGAACTTGCAGAATACTTTTTAAGGACTTTTTTATTAATCATCTATTATAAGGAGGTATTCTTTATGTCCACGTTTAATAAAGATCAAATCAAGAAACTCCAAGAGTTGGATAAAAAGCATTATTTACACCCAACATCCTCGTTGAGACAGCACCAGGAAACCGGCCCGAAACGAATTTTTACTGAAGGGAAGGGGATATATTTAACAGATGTAAATGGAGATCGCTATATTGATGCGCTGTCATCCTTGTGGAATGTCAATGTAGGACATGGAAGGAAAGAGCTTGGCGAGGCTGCCAGCCAACAGATGGGCAAGCTTGCATATAGTTCATCTTTTAATAATCTTTCGCACGATACGGTTATTCAGCTGTCTGAGAAGCTGGCAAGCCTAACACCTGGTGACTTGAATGTGTTTTTCTTTACTTCCGGCGGATCCGAATCAAATGATACTGCATTTAAGCTTATAAGACATTATTGGAAGTTGAAGGGAGAGCCGGAAAGAAAGAAGATTATCGGATTAGAGCGTGCCTATCATGGTATTACAATGGGGGCCACAAGTGCAACTGGAATTCAGCAATTTCAAAATATGACAACCTCGCTTGCGCCAGATTTTCTCCATGCGGCAGCTCACAAAACGAATTGTGAATTAGGAGATAAAAATGATCCGGATTATTCAAGAAGCATAAGAGGAATTATTGAAAATGAAGGACCCGAAAAGATTGCTGCTGTAATCGTTGAACCGATACAGGGGGCAGGGGGAGTTATCATTCCTCCGAATGGTTATTTAGAAGCTGTTCGTGAGCTTTGTGATCAATATGGAATCTTAATGATAGCTGATGAAGTTATCTGCGGTTTTGGACGAACAGGAAAAATGTTCGGTGTAGACCATTGGAATGTGGTACCTGATGTCATGTGTATGGCAAAGGGAATTACAAGTGGTTATATTCCTCTGGGTGCGGTTGCCATTACTGAACGATTAAGAGACAGCCTCGCAGAAGTATCAGATGATGTTTTGTTCCATGGTTTCACTTATAGCGGTCATCCGACTGCCTGTGCGGTTGCATTAAAAAATATCGAAATTATAGAAAAGGAAAATCTGCCAGCCCATGCAAGCAAGATGGAGAAAGAGCTAATCAAAGGATTTGAATATTTGACAGAGAAGCATAAATCCGTGACAAAGTCCCGGGCAAGAGGTTTGATTGGGGCTTTTGAATTATTTGAGGATAGGGAGCAGGAGATTCCATTTGCACCGGAGAATATGGCTGCACAGAAGCTAGTTGAAGAATGTCTTTCCCGAGGACTGATAGTGCGATCTGTTACGTTTGGCGGAACAAATATAATTGCACTATCACCACCGCTTATCATTACGAAAGAAGAAATTGATAAAGTGATATCGATCTTTTCAGACGCGATTCAAGTTGTTGAAAAAAGTTTAAGATTACAGAGTGTGTAAGGATTAATATACTATGAATCCAGTGCCTATTCATCTGAGTAGGCACTGGATTCGACATAAATATCAGAATATTTATTATATTTTGATTTTTCACTTGCTCTCAAACGTTGTCATCTAAAAATGAGTGGAGGTAAATGAATGAGTGAAAGCAGATTTATAAAAACACTTGGGAATAGGGATGTCCTTGCTCTTGCTTTTGGGGCAATGATTGGCTGGGGCTGGGTTGTTACAGCGGGACTATGGATTACGGAAGCAGGTTCACTTGGTGCGATTCTTGCCTTTGTTATAGGTGGCTTGCTTGTTACTTTTGTTGGACTAACATATGCAGAATTGGCATCGGCTCTTCCCTTGGCCGGAGGGGAACATGTATATAGTTTTAAAGCCATGGGCAGGGTTGCCAGTTTTGTCACAACATGGGCGATCATTTTAGGCTATGTTTCTGTTGTAGCATTTGAAGCTGTGGCTTTGCCGACTGTATTTGAGTATTTAATTCCTAATTATAGTAAAGGCTACTTATACACAATAGCAGATTGGGATGTAACGCTCACTTGGGCAGGTGTAGGTATTATAGGTTCAATCTTTATTGCGTGGATTAATTATCGGGGAATCAAGTTTTCAACTGCTGCTATGTTTATATTGACATTATTAATTCTTATAGCTGGTGTATTATTAATAACTGGCAGCTCTTTCTCAGGAAACGGGCAAAATATGCAGCCTTTATTTGAAAAAGGAATGGCTGGTATTTTAACAGTTGTCATTATGACTCCTTTTATGTTTGTTGGGTTTGATGTGATTCCACAGGCAGCAGAAGAGATTAAGCTTCCACAAAAACAAATTGGAAAGTTGTTAATCGTGTCCGTCATTCTTGCAATCGTATGGTATATTGCAGTGATTTTCGGTGTCTCCCGTGTGTTAAGTCCTTCTGAAATTGCTGAATCCAATCTTGTAACAGCTGACGCAATGGCAAAAGCTTTCAATAGTCAAATGATGGGCAATATTCTTGTTCTCGGAGGAATTGGCGGGATTTTAACAAGCTGGATTGGATTTTATGTTGGCGGAAGCAGAGCCATTTATGCGCTTGCAAGGGCAGGCATGCTGCCGAAATCTTTAGGTGAACTCCACCCTAAATATAATACCCCTCATAAAGCAATTTTATTAATTGCTGTATTATCAACAGCTGCTCCATTGCTTGGAAGACCTGCGTTAGTTTGGTTAGTAGATGCAGGCGGACTTGGGTTAGTTGTAGCATGGTTTATGGTAGCGCTTTCTTTTGTGATTTTACGTAAAAAAGCTCCTGATATGCATCGGCCATTTCGTCTTCAAGGAGGTTCAACCATCGGATGGATCGCGGCTATTATGTCATTGGGCGTAAGTATACTTTATATGCCAGGCATGCCTTCAGCACTTATTTGGCCATATGAATGGGTAATCGTATTTGCCTGGGTTATCCTTGGATTTGTTTTTTATAAGATCTCAATGTCAAAATACGGAACTGAATACTCCGATAAACATATGAATGAAGAAATAGCCCGGGTCATAAAATACGACGACCAAACTGATAGAAGGGAAAAAAGCAGCTAGCGGGTACCAGGTACCTATACCACTTAAACCAGCTGGTATAGGTACCTGGTACTTTTTTGTGTATAAAAAGGCTGCCGGGGTTTCAAAATAAAAACACTTTCAACAATGGAGGGTACATCATGGGTGAAAAGTGTTTTTATTGCACGGATGAGATTGAAGGAAAACAAATGCATATGATTACGTTTGATGTGGCTAATAATGAAAGGGAAGAAGTTCTTTGTAAAGATTGCTACCAGGAATGGCTTCATGGAATGAAAGGGTAGGCAAAGAAATTTTGGAGGTTGTTTATGAAAAGGGATAATGATAAGTTCAATTTGGATAGCAAGGATAAAGCGTTCGAAAGTGAGACAGCAGAAGGAATACTGGAAATCAGTTCAACAGGGTATGGGTTGGAGTCTGTGTCAAAAGACGAAGCCAGTCATACTGAAAATCAGCCGGAAAATTCATCTGGCTGTGGAGGATTATAATAAAAGCGTCTGCTTAAATGCAGGCGCTTTTAAATTTAGGAAAAAAGGTACAAACTGAGCAGCTGTTATGCAGGAATACCTTTTCCCTGCCTTGAATACAATAAGAAAATGGAAACGACTTCCTAAAAAGAGATAAAGGAAGAATATAAAGAAAAGCTGGGGGAGAAATGAGTAAGCGAAAATGGGGATTTTCACTATTGTTGATTGGTAGTTTAATAGGGTTAGCTGGGTGTGCGGAAGAAACTTCAGTTGATAAAAAAACAGAGGAAAAGGCAGCTGAAGAGAATGCAAAGGAAGAAGAAAAAGCCAGGAAAGAAGCTAAGTTAGAAGAGCAAGCTAAAGAAGAGAAAAAGGAGAAAGAAGCAAAGCCAGTTGCTGTAAATGTAATCGACCCAAATACAAAAGCGATTCTTAAAGCCTTTAAACCAGCTGAGATGGGATTTGGATCAGAAGATGAGAAATATAAGGCAGAGCTTGAGAAGTGGGCGAGAGAAACTGCTAGGGGTACGGATACGAAGTTAGGCTACGATCAAAGGATGATTCTGGATAAAATAGGGCCAGACGGAAAGGTCATAAAGGGTCAGCCCGAGATCATTCTGGAAGAAAGTGAATTAGTTGAGAAAATCCTTGAATCCTCGGTGAGCGGGGGAGATGTCGAACTACCGCTTTATGTAACAGAAAGCGGATATAATCCTGAAGATCTCCCAGGCCTGGATGATGTTGTAGTTGCATCTTATACGACCCATTTCAATAGTGGAGTGGCAGGCAGAACGAAGAACATCGAGCTTTCTGCAGAAGCAATCAACAATATTATTCTTGGTGTCGGCGATCATTTTTCATTTAATACAACAGTTGGGCCAAGTGACGAAGCCCATGGATATCAGCCAGCAGAAGAGGCGATTAATGGGAAGCTTGTTATGGGTATTGGCGGCGGGATCTGCCAGACATCCTCGACTTTATTCAATGCCGTTGATAAAGTTGGAGTCAGTTATGTGGAAAAGCACCATCATTCTGTAACCGTAGGCTATGTTCCCAAAGGGCGGGATGCAACTGTTTCCTACGGAGGCAAAGACTTCAGATTTGAAAACACAACAGGTGTACCGCTCCTGGTAAAAGCCAATTTCGGGAATGGTGTATTAACGATTGAACTTAGAACCTCGAAACAGTATGAGGGAATGTTGAAAAAAGCAATTTAACCGGTACCAGGCACCTATACCAGTTAAGCCAATTGGTATAGGTGCCTGGTACTCATAAAATAATTATTGAAATATTCAATTAAATATAGTATAATTGTTTTAACAGACCGATGACAGCAATTTCCCTGCTGCATGTACGGCTTGAATTTGAATTTGAAATTGAGTTAGAAATGAATATTTTAAAATTGGCTGTGTTCACTCGATCTTCCTTGCCGGAAGACGAGCCATGGATAAGAGTCAGTGAAGCGTTCAATGTTTAAAGACATTGTATGTTTTGCTGGCTCTTTTTGTTTATTAAATACAAGTAAGAGGTGAAAGTATGAGCGGTGCGCTAGAGGGTATCCGGATTATTGATGTCTCCCGCGTCTTGGCCGGACCTTTTTGCTCTATGATACTTGGCGATCTGGGAGCAGAAGTTATAAAAATAGAACATTATAAAACAGGAGATGAAACACGCGGCTGGGGTCCGCCATTTGTAAATGGAGAAAGCGCTTATTATTTATGCGCCAATCGCAACAAGCAAAGCATCACGTTGAATCTAAAATCAGAAGAGGGAAAAGAAATTTTTCGGAGACTTGTCTCCTCAAGTGATATCGTCGTTCAAAACTTTAAAGCAGGAACTCTGGAAAAAATGGGTTTGGGATACGAAAGTTTAAAAGAGGTGAACCCCGCCCTCATTATGGCTTCCATTACCGGATTTGGTTCAACCGGCCCATATAAGGACCTGCCAGGCTACGATTATATTATTCAGGCAATGAGCGGGCTTATGAGTATTACAGGGGAACCAGATGGAAGTCCAATGAAGGTAGGTGTAGCCATAGCAGATGTACTTACTGGGCTCTATACATGTATAGGGATCTTATCAGCGTTGCACCATCGCACTCAGACAGGAGAAGGGCAAGAAATTGATATCTCGTTAATGGATTGCCAGGTTTCATCTTTAATAAATGTGGCTAGCAATTATTTATGCAGTGGGATTACACCCGGACGTTTAGGTAACCAGCACCCGAATATTGTTCCTTACCAGGTGTTTTCTGCAATGGATGGTGAATTGGTTGTAGCAGTTGGGAATGATGAACAGTTTAAAAGATTTGCAGCTGCTCTTGGCAGACCGGATTTAGCTGAAATGGATGAGTTCATTCATAATGAGAACCGATTGGAGAATAAGGCAAAACTGATTCCTATTTGTGAAGAGCTGCTCTATAAAAAAACAAAAAAAGAATGGAAAGAGATTTTGGATGCAGCAGGAATACCTAATGGTCCCATTAATACAATAAGAGAAATGTTTGATGATCCACAAATGAAAGCGAGAGAAATGATTGTTCAGATGGAACATCCTGTAATTGAGAATCTTAAATTAACTGGTTCTCCTATTAAACTTACCAAAACACCAGTAAAGATGAGGCACCACCCGCCGATGTATGGAGAGCATACTGAAACAATTTTGGAGCAAATTGGGTACCAGCCGGACGAGATCAATAAATTTAAACAAAATAAAATTATTTAGGAGGAATTAATATGATGAATTTCGAATTAACTGAAGAACAGCAGAGTGTAAAAAAGCTAGTTAGAAAGTTTGTGGACAAGGAAGTCATACCAAATATACAAGAGTGGGACCGCCAAGGCCATTTTGAACCTTCTATTTTAAAGAAATTAGCCGAGCTTCAATTGATGGGTGTTTGTATCCCTGAGGAATACGGCGGTGTAGGGATGGACTACAATACACTGGCTATTGTCTGTGAAGAATTAGAGCGGGGAGATACTGCATACCGTACAGCGGTTTCTGTCCATACCGGCTTAAATAGTATGACTTTGCTGCAGTGGGGTTCAGAGGAACAGAAACAAAAATATTTAGTGCCTCAAGCACAGGGCAAACAAATTGGGGCATTCGGCTTAACTGAACCTAATGCTGGATCAGATGTTGCTGCCATGAATTCTACAGCTATCCGGGATGGAGACTCCTATATTTTAAATGGATCAAAAACCTGGATTTCACTTTGTGATGTAGCAGATAACTTTCTCATTTTTGCTAAAACGGAGCACGATGTAGGCCACAAGGGGATAACTGCCTTTATAGTTGAACGTAATTTTCCTGGAGTGGAATCAAAGGCAATTAAAGGCAAGCTGGGAATTCGCGCCGGAAACACTGGTGAAGTATTTTTGTCAGATGTCAGAGTGCCGGTTTCCAATAGGCTTGGTGAAGAAGGGGAAGGATTTAAAATTGCCATGTCTGCACTGGATAATGGAAGATTTACCGTTGCAGCCGGAGCCGTCGGATTAATCCAAGCAAGTCTGGAAGCTAGCCTGAAATACTGCCACGAACGTAAAACTTTTGGCAAAGAGATTGGAAAACATCAGCTGGTTCAGCAGATGATTGCTAATATGAGTGCCAATTTAGAGATATCAAGATTGCTTGTTTTTAAGGCAGGGTGGCTAAAGAACCAGGGTAAAAGGAATACAAAGGAAACTTCCCTTGCTAAGTGGATTTCATGCAATGCAGCCTTCGAAGCTGCCAATGATGCAGTACAAATCCACGGTGCATATGGTTATTCTGATGAATACCCAGTAGAGCGTTTCTTAAGAAACTCCAAGGCTCCAGTTATTTATGAAGGCACAAGAGAAATTCACACCATTATGCAAGGAGAATACACTCTGGGTTACAGGGAGGATAAGCCGCTTCGAAAGCAATTGCCGGCTTGGCCTTTTGAAGAAGTTTCTGTCCATTAAAACAAACGGTTGTTAAACGGATAGCATTCAATATAGTCGGCACATCACCCCATTTACCTTTGAGTGAAAAAAAGGAGAACGATAGTATGAACACATACTTTATAGCTGGGCATGCCAAACTGCCACAAGGTATGGCTGCAAGAAATCTATACGATTCCATTACGATCACTTTGGAATTAGACTTTAAATATGGGGTGATTGTCGATTCGTCATGTACACTGGCAACCGAGCATGGGAGGGAGTATATTCGCCAGCTATTAAGAGGTTATTGTTTGGGTGATGGGGTTGAGGAACTTATTGAAAAGGTTCAGCGCCATTACCGAGGGAAAGCCGGACAGGCCATTCAGGCGGCACTAAAAGATGTCTATCTTCAATTTGAGTTGGTTTCAAGTAAATAATAGGTAAAGACCTAACCTTATATAATGAGGTTAGGTCTTTTTAATCGTAAATATAAAAACATTAAAAAGACAAAATTTAACCAATTGAGTTGATTGCAGCGGAAAGCAACGGGTATCATCCGTAAGCTAAAACAACAATCTATGAAAAAAGATCCTTTCTTATTGTGTGAAAGGTATCTCCTATTGAGTATTAATTCATCATAATTTTTTTATGTAAACTAACGTTCGACCATCAATAATCCGCCCCATCCAAATATTCCGTATCATAAGAATTTTCCCCGGCATGAACAGATAGGAGTGTATCTGAGTAACCGACGAGTCTATTTATGACTTCTTCGGAAAAGGCCTGTACGATGTACATCATTTCAGGTTTATGGAGGCAGGGGTCGTCGTAAATGATTGTTGTATTAATGAAAATTTCCTTTGTACCATATAGATTGTAATGAATAATAGCTTTTCCGGCAGCCCCTTTAGTACGGGGATCTTGAAAGCCTGGAAGAAAGAGGTACCATTCCTCAGCAGTGGCTGACCGGAAGTTTTTAGTGAATGTTATTGCTTCTATAAATTCGTTAATTTTTTCATGAGAGACAGCAGTTTTTAAATTAATAATTTTTTTATCCATAAAGATATCCCCCAATCTTTTTTGTTTTTATTCTACCCAATCGTATTAATTTTTAGTAACACAGAGAATTAAAATTCTGAATTTATTGACTAATAGGAATCCTTTTTTTATCATAAGATTGTAATATCAGGTCTTAAAAAGGAGGGATTTACCTATGAATTCAATTTGGCTGGCTGTCATAGGAATGACTGTTTTTGCCATAGGCTACCGTTTTTATTCAAAATGGGTGGCTGAGAAGATTTACAGGCTTGATCCGAATTATATAACACCTGCTCATCAATTTAAGGACGGTGTCGATTTCGTTCCAACCAATAAGAAGGTTCTTTGGGGGCATCATTTCACCTCGGTAGCAGGTGCTGCGCCGATTGTCGGCCCGGCAATCGCAGTCTATTGGGGGTGGCTGCCTGCGTTCCTATGGGTTATTTTGGGAACGGTGTTTGCTGCCGGTGTCCATGATTTTGGCACCTTGGTACTTTCGGTGCGCAATAAAGGACAATCGGTCGGTACCATTACTAATAGGCTAATTGGAAAGCGCGCGAAGATGTTGTTCTTATTTATTATTTTAGTCCTTGTACTTATGGTAAACGCTGTTTTTGCCTGGGTTATTTCCAATTTATTTGTCAAGTTTCCGGCAAGCGTGCTGCCTGTCTTCATCCAAATTCCACTGGCCATTTGGATTGGATATGCCGTTTATAAGCGGAAAGCAAGCATGCTGGTTCCATCGCTGATTGCATTGGCAGTCATGTATGGCACAGCTGTTTTGGCTAGCCGTGTTCCTGCCTTGCAAATTGATTTGGTCAGTTATTTTGGCGGTGCAGAGAGCAATGTTTTGTTCGGGTTGAATGGTGTGGCTATGGCTTTCTTCATCTGGATCCTTGTTTTAATGGTTTATTGTTATATTGCATCGACATTGCCGGTATGGAAGCTTTTGCAGCCTCGTGATTATATTAATTCCCACCAGCTCGTTGTAGGTTTGCTGATTCTTTACCTTGGATTGGTGTTTCTGCAGCCGAAGGTAACAGCACCGGCCACAAATGCAGCTGCATCAGATATTTCATGGTTTCCCTTATTATTTATAACAATTGCTTGCGGTGCGATTTCAGGTTTCCACGGCCTCGTTTCTTCTGGAACATCCTCCAAGCAGCTTGATAAAGAGACAGATGCCCGGTTTGTCGGATATCTTGGCGCAGTAGGAGAAGGTGTTCTTGCATTAATCGCAATTATTGCGGTTGTTACATTCTTCTCTACTCAGGGTGAATTTTTATCCACATACTCGAGCTTTGCTGCAGCAAGTTCCGGCGGTTTAGGAGTCTTCATTCAAGGGGCTGCCCAATTAGCAACCGGGGTTTGGATACCTGCTGACATTGCCAGCACCATTGTATCGGTTATCGTTGTATCATTCGCAGCTACGACACTTGATACATCTGTTCGTTTGATGCGCTATATCATTGCTGAAATTGGAAGCGAATACAATTTAAAGCCATTAACCAAAACCCATGTGGCGACAACTATTGCTGTGGCTTCCAGTGCCGCACTGGTTCTGCTGCCAAAAGGTCCTAATGGTTTTGGCTCCGGCGGATATTTATTATGGCCGCTGTTTGGCACAAGCAACCAGCTTCTAGCCGGCATCAGCTTATTGCTGATTTCCATCTGGCTGAAGCGCCAGGGACGAAATTACCTAGTTACTTTTGTCCCGATGGTATTCGTATTCTTCATGACCGTCTGGGCTATGATTCAGCAAGTTGTATTCCAGTGGTCTGGTTACGGTTCATCAGATGCCAACATGCTGCTTTTTATTCTAGGCGGCATGATTCTAATCTTTGTATTCTGGATCATTGTAGAAGCCTTCAGCGCATTCAATAAAGATCATACACCAACTTTGACACAGGACATGTAAAGTTATGGAGGCCGGGGTGACCCGGTCTCTATTGTTATTTTGAAAGGAGCAGCAGCATGAGCCTAATGAAAAAGATGAAAAGAGCGATTTCCCTTTATGATGAAATCCTCAAACAGCCGCACAGGACTGAACTGGCCAGAGAATTAAGAGATGAAGAGGATCTTTTTATGCTTCTATGTTTTTCCGAAATGCTCGGGCTTCCAAACCCGGCGTTTTACTACACACTGGAGCTGTACCCAATGATTATCGAGCGATTCCACGACTGGCATTTGCGGATGGGCATGGAAAAGTCGCCGCTTGATGGAATCCGCTGCTGTTAGAAAGGGGAATAAATGTTGGAGCTTTTAAGTAAGAAGATATATTTTGTTGGCGGTAAAGGAGGAGTCGGAAAAAGTACAACCTCTGCAGCACTTGCACTGCTGCTGTCCAAGCAAGGAAAAAAGGTCCTTCTTGTTTCGACTGATCCAGCACATAATACGGGAGATTTATTTCAAATCTATCTGGATGGAGAAATTACATCTGTCCGGTCCGGTCTGGATGTTCTTGAAATTAACTCAGAGAAGGAGACATTCCGTTATATCAATGGAGTAAAAGATAATATCAAAGGGCTTGTCAAATCGACCATGCTGGATGAAGTCCATAGACAAATAGACCTTGCTGCGGCATCTCCAGGGGCGGAGGAAGCTGCTTTGTTTGACCGGCTTACTTCTCTTATTCTGGAAACGATTCATCAATATGATAGCATTGTGTTTGATACGGCTCCAACTGGTCATACAATTCGCTTGCTGACTCTTCCTGAGCTAATGGGAGTCTGGATGGACGGGCTATTGGATCGCCGGAAAAAAATAAACAAAAATTACGCAGAATGGATGAATGACGGCGAACCAGTTGAAGATCCAATCTATGAAAAGTTGATAGAACGGAAAGATAGATTTATGAAGGTACGAGATTACCTGCTTAATCACGATCAAACAGAATATTTATTTGTAATGAATGCAGAACGGCTCCCAATTATAGAGACGAAAAAGGCGATTGATACACTTTCTCAGCATAAAATCCATGTACATACTATGGCGGTGAATAAAATAATTCCGGAAAAGGCAGACGGGCAATTTATGGAGAAGCGTCGGCAAAACGAAAAAGTATACCTAAATGAAATTCAAGATGTATTTTCCAATAAAAGAATACTGATGCTGCCATTATTGGATAGAGACATTTCAAGCTTTGAAGATTTAGAGGCATTCACAGCCAATTTGGAGTCTTGCCTTTTAGCAGGAAGGGAAAAGCAAGGTTAAAAACAATCGTGCACTTTTAATCTGTGGTACTTTTCACTGGTAAGCATCAAAAATAAGAAAATAGCGGAGGGGTTTGTCCACACCATTTCAATAATAATTAATACACTAATATAGAAGATCTCCTCCCTAAAGATCTTTGGTCTGCATAGTTGCCGTTAATCTGTGAACAGGATTAACGGCTTTTTCTATGTTCTAAAATGAGAAGATTAGCGAAAAGGGAAGAATTTTCTGTAAATAATTGATTTAATAGCCAAAAAGTACCTGACTTACCAGGAGTATTCATGTTAAATTATAAGTATAAACTCCTATCACAGCAGGGAATGAGGATGATTAATGAAATTTACCGTGGCAAAAAAGCTGATTCTAGGATTTTTATCAGTCCTTTTTTTATTTGGATTAGTGGCCGGCCTTTCTAACTACGAACTTGGAAACGTTAATCGAAATTATAATAAACTAATAGATGGGAATGTCTCTGAAGTTATTCTGGTTAAGACTTTAAAGGCTGAGCTGATGAATGAAGCAGGAGGGATTCGCGGTTATTTATTGACAGGGGATTCTACTTATCTTAGTGATTATGAAAGTGCCAGAAAAAGAATGGAACATCATATTGAACAATTACATAAAGTAACGGATCAAAACGAGGAGAAAGAACTGTCTAAAGAGCTTGAAGTTCTTCATAATCGTTACCAAAGCATTATTGATAAAGAAATTAAATTTAAATTGGAAGATAATAATGCCTATATGTCATTAGTTGAAACTTCTGACAAGCAAGTAAGCCAGGAATTTAATCAAAAAGCGGATGAACTAGTAAAATTTTATGAATCACAGTTAAATGCAAGCATAGCTGAGACAACCGACTATGTTAAATTTGTTCAGGTTTTTGTATTGGCCATTACGCTTGCAGCAATTGTTGCGGCAATGCTTATCGCTTATAATATCAGCAGGATAATTTCCCGTCCGATTAACTTGGCTGCTACAACGATTGATAAGGTGGCAGGCGGAGATTTAAGCCAGGAAGATATAAAAGTGAAAAACAGCGATGAGATTGGGGAATTAATTTTATCCTTAAATAAAGGATTTGCGGTCTGTGGTCAGCCAGGTTAGAGATACCTCTGCACAAGTGGCTACAAGCAGCGAAGAGTTAGCTGCCAGCGCTGAGCAAAGTTCACTTGCATCAGAACAGGTAGCTCAAATTTCGCAAAATAATGCCCTTGGTATTGAACAGCAGCTTCACCGTTTCCGCGAGGTTTCTGCGACAGTAGAGGAAATAGCATTAGGTATCCAGCAAATATCCTCCAGCAGTGAGCAGATGCTTGAAGCAGCAGAAAAAACAGAGCAGCTTACAAAAAAAGGAACAAAGTCAGTTGATAATGTAGTAAGGCAGATGAATGAAATAAATACTTCTGTGGGAAATGCCACTCAGTATATTCATACACTTGAAACCCGTTCCAAAGAAATCAGCAATATTGTAGAGCTTATTACTAATATTGCAGAGCAGACAAATCTGCTTGCTCTCAATGCTGCTATTGAAGCAGCCAGAGCAGGGGAGCATGGAAGAGGCTTTTCTGTCGTGGCTGATGAAGTCCGAAAACTGGCTGTAGGCTCCAAGCAATCTGCTGATCAAATTCAGGAAATGATTGGGTTGATCCAGGAGGAAACCCGGCAGGCAGTTAAAGCAATGGAAAAGGGAAATGAGCAGGTAAAGGAAGGGCTGGAAGATACTAGTGAAGCTAGTGTTGCCTTTTCAGAAATTGCCGATTCAATGGGGGATGTTTCCAGCAAAGTAGAGGAGGTTTCTGCCTCTGTCGAAGAGCTTTCAGCCCTGAGTGGTCAAATCATTGAAGTGATTACCAATGTGAAAGTGATATCCGAAGAAAATGCAGCTGCCTCACAGGAAACATCCGCAGCAACAGAAGAGCAGCTTGCCACAATGGAAGAAGTCTCTTCATCTGCTGATTCGCTGGCAAGACTTGCCGAAGAACTGCAAGTAGTTGTTTCTCGCTTCAAATTGTAATGCTAAAATAGGTGAATGTATGAAAAGGGCACTCCTATAAAAGGAAAGCCCTTTTTCTTCTTATAAAAGTGATATATTCCTTTTCTTGCATTCTTTCATGATGGTCTCGTTCCAAACGGAAGCCTGGACCTCCCCAATATGGGCTTTTTTCAACAGGAACATACAGAGGCGGGATTGGCCAATTCCGCCGCCAATTGTATGAGGTAAACTTCCATTAAGAATAGCCTGGTGGTAGTCAAGGGTTTTGCGGTGCTCATCTTTGGATATTCTCAGCTGTTTTAAAAGGGCTCTTCTATCTACCCTAATTCCCATTGAAGACAACTCTATTGCTCTATTTAATAAGGGGTACCATAGGATGATATCTCCATTTAATGTCCAATCATCATAATCGGGAGAGCGTCTGTCATGGCTTTTTCCTGATGGCATTGGGCCTCCAATTTGCATGATGAAGACAGCGCCATATTTTTTTGCAATGATATCCTCTCTTTCTTTTGGATCCTTATCTGGATATAAGTATTCGAGCTCCTCTGACCTAATGAAAAAAATCTTTTCAGGAAGCATGGGTTTTAGTTCAGGGTACAGCTGGTGGACATGTTTTTCAGTTTTTCTTAAGACATTATATATCTTTTGAACCTCTTCTTTTAAAGTGCTTAAGTTTCGCTTCTCCAGAGAAATGACTTTTTCCCAATCCCATTGGTCCACATAAATGGAGTGAAGGCAATCTAATGATTCATCCCGCCTAATCGCATGCATATCTGTATAAAGTCCTTCTCCAATGTTAAATCCATATTCGCTTAGTGCCACTCTTTTCCATTTAGCAAGCGATTGAACGATTTCAATTTTTTCTTCATTGAGATCGATAGCATCAAAAGAAACAGTCCGTTCCACACCATTTAAATTATCATTTAATCCCTTTCCTTCTTTAAGGATTATGGGGGCTGATACCTTTAATAAATTAAGGCTTTCTGACAGGCTGCTTTCAAAATAATCTTTGCAGCTTTTAATTGCAATATGGGTCTCTTTAAAACTTAATTTTGATTGATACTCATGTTGTCTGGAAATTGAATTTGCCATTATTACCTCCATATAAAAAGGTTTTCCGCAGGACTAGTTAATCAAAGTGCAGTGAAGACCTATTCATTATCTAAAAATAAGGTATGTATATTTTTACAGATAGTTGACTAATTATAAATTATTTTTTAAAGAAAAGAAAAAAGGGACTCTAATCAAAGTCTCTTTTAGAAGTTGTTTTTTATAGTATCCTGATATTAATAGGGTAAAGGTACGGTATAAATGGTTCCTCAATTTCTTCCCATTTTTTAATTTTAATAAGTGGAAGTTCTGCTCCATTATAGGTTGCGGTATCAATTACCCCAGTTACTTTAATCCACATATTATCATAAAGTTTCGGTGCATCCTCCAATTCTGAAAGAAAACCAATCATACTCGCATCCGCCACGCAATGAGTGATCAAAAACCTTGAAACGACCAGCTGATTGGAATCTAATCCCTCTTCTTTATAAACAAATCCCTGGAATTCAATTTCTCTGCCTTTAAACTTATTGATATCTTTACTGATTTCCTCGTAGTACAAACCAAAAACGGAATCATCCATTTTTATAACAGAGCTTGAATTTAACTCCTTTTTTAATTGCTCAAATTCCTCCTTAGAAATCTCCTGTTCACCTTCATAAACAGATGGGTCTTGTTCAATTTGTTCCTCGAAATCTTCTAAATTATCCTCAAGGGAATATTCTTCAAAATCATCTGCTGAACTTTCGTCTATATTATCAAAATTTTCTTGTCCGGCATCCTCTTTATTTTGATTCCCAAGTATAGCTAGTCCTCCTTTTTTATCAGCAATGGATGCATCGAGCGTTTTAGCCGGCAAGAAAAAACCTGTCATTAACGGAAAAACGATTATTGAGTAAGATAGCAGTTTTTTTACTGTAAACGGAGAATCTCCATGATCATGAGAGCAATCATGATCATGATTGTTGTGACAGCATGAATGGCTATGATGATCATGATTCCCGGTTTCTTTTTTTGAAGTCCAAATTCTAGTAATCTGAATAAAAAACAAGATTAAGAACAGAATCGATGCTGATTGGCTTAATCCAGTGTATTTTGGATTAATGTATTTAGTTATGTCACCTGTATGGTGAAGTTGATAAATCAGTCCACAAAAAGCCAACAGGATTAATGCCCTTAATGCCTGCTGAAAATGAAATTTCATCGTAATCCCCCTTAAATAACGTTCTGAAAAATAAGCAAAGTGATAAATACAACCGAAGCAGTGAGTGCTAATATTCCAAGGACGAACTTCAATCGAAACACACTAAGCATCATAATGGTATTTTTAAAATCAATCATTGGTCCGAAAATAAGGAAGCCCAATATTGATGACCTTGGAAAAATACTGCTAAAGGACGCTCCAATAAAGGCATCCGCTTCTGAACATAGAGATAGAATATAGGCAAAACCCATCATGATGAGCAAGGATACAACAGGGTCATCGGCACTTTGCAGGAATACTTTTGCTGGCATATAGACTTGTACAATTGAAGCTAAAAAAGCCCCTATAATTAAATATTTAGACATATCAAAAAATTCATCAATGGAATGGGTCAGCATGGACCAAACCTGGTCTATGAATGAAGTTTTTTTTGCTTTACTATGTTGATTGATTAAATGAATTGAATCCTTCAATTGATTTGACTTAAATTTAAAGCTCACTGCAAAAGCAACGATAATGGCAACTAAAAAACCCATTCCCATTCTAAGACCTGCCATTTTAAGATCGTTTCCAAAAGCCATGTATGTAGAGGCAATTACAATGGGATTAATTAGCGGCCCTGTCAGCATGAAGCCAATTGCCGCATATACAGGTACGCCTTTAGAAATGAGCCGGCGAATAATAGGGACAATACCGCATTCGCAGGCAGGAAATAGAGCCCCAACTACGCAGCTCATGACTACAGCTGCAGCTCTATTTTTCGGAATCCACCTCTGTATATGTTCTTCTGTAATAAATATCTGGATAAACCCGGCTATTAAAACACCAATCAATACAAAAGGCAGGGCTTCTATTAGAATACTTATAAAAATAACATTAAGGTTTAGTAGAGAGGCGGGAATTTCTAAAGAAAGATCAAGGCCTGAACTGAAAGATATGAGATAAACTAGAATGGCCAATAAAAAAATGCCTGTAATATCGATAATATGGCTGCGAAATATTCGAATCATGACTTCCTCCTAAATGTAAAATCGTAATGATTTCGTTTTAAACTTTATATTAATTCTATGAAATTGTAAATGGGAATATGAACATTTTGAGAGGTTAGGAGAAATGGAGGGGAAAATATTTTTAAATTGCTGCTTGCAATCAGCTTAAATTTCTATTAAGATTTAAACTGTAAACCGTAACAATTACGATTTGTTAAATAAGTGAGTCCTTCTGTATAAATAGGTGGTAATTGGCGGAGGGAACCATGGATGTACAAGTGCCAACTGCATGCTAAAGAAATCTAATCGTTAATAAAATCCTTCAATGGTGTCCCCATCTTTATGTTTCCGGGCCGCTGGCAGAGATGGAAATGGGGGCCGATTGCAAGGAATATCGTGGGAGCAAGGCAGGCATCACAAAGAATTATTTAATGCTTATAGAGTTTAAATCGTAATGAGTACTATTTTCAAAGGAGGAGAGGAAGGAAAGTGAATAAAATCCCTGTTACTGTTCTGAGCGGTTATTTAGGCTCAGGAAAGACAACATTGTTGAACCATGTATTACATAATCGCGGCGATAAAAAAATTGCAGTCATTGTAAACGATATGAGTGAAGTCAATATTGACGCTTCCATGGTAAAAAAGAGCGGCTTTACAAGAACAGATGAAAAGCTGGTCGAGCTTCAGAACGGCTGTATCTGCTGTACCCTGAGAGAAGACTTACTGATTGAAGTTGAAAGATTGGTAAAGGACGGGGTGATTGATTATATCTTAATTGAAGCTTCAGGGATCTCAGAACCTATTCCGGTTGCCCAAACCTTCACTTATATTGATGAAGAACTTGGAATAAATCTCTCTGACAGATGCAGGCTGGACACAATGGTTACAGTTGTTGATGCAAATCGATTTTGGCATGATTTTGCTTCCGGTGAAAGCCTCCTGGACCGAAAACAGGGAACGGATGAAAATGATACGCGAGAAGTAGTTGATCTATTAATCGACCAAATCGAGTTTGCCAACGTAGTGGTTTTAAACAAAATAGATTTAGTAGATAAAGAAAGTTTGGCTGAACTCAAAGGAGTTTTACTGAAGCTAAATCCTGATGCAAGAATTATTGAAGCCATGCATTCAGAAGTAGATATGAAAGAAATCCTTGATACTGGCTCGTTCGATTTTGAGAAAGCGAGCCACGGAGCAGGTTGGATAAAGGAATTGAATGAAGAGCATATTCCTGAGACAGAGGAATTCGGCATCTCCTCTTTTGTTTATAGAAGAAAGAGACCGTTTCATCCGGAAAGATTTATGCATTGGCTGGAGGATTGGCCTGTAGATATTGTGAGGGCAAAAGGTTTCATATGGCTGGCATCCCGGAATAATATGGCAGGATTGCTGTCACAAGCTGGCCCATCTATAACATTGCAGGGAGCGGGTGAGTGGGTTGCAGCCTATCCGGAAGAAGAAAGGCTTGAAATTCTTGAAGAGGAACCGGAATTGCTTGAAAAATGGGATGAGGATTTTGGAGACCGAATGATAGAACTTGTTTTAATTGAAATAGACATGAATAAAGAAGAAATTGAGTCAAGCCTTGACAAATGCTTACTAACAGAACAAGAGATGAAGACAGATTGGAGTAAGCTTACTGACCCGCTTCCAGCTTTCCATTTATAAAAAAGGAGGAAATAATATGAGAGTAAAAATTACATTAGCATGCACAGAAACGGGTGACCGTAATTATATAACAACAAAAAATAAGAGGAACAATCCGGACAGGATTGAATTAATGAAATACAGTCCGCGGATAAAAAAACATACCTTGCATCGTGAAACAAAATAATTATGAGGAACCCATCCAAATGAACTCTTGTTGAAAAAAATCAGTTGCTTTTAATAATTGTTATAGATATCCTCATAATAGGAGATGAGCGGAAGGGGAATTGAGATTCCATATGTGGCTGAACTTGTTATCATAATGAATTTGAATAGATAGCTTTTTCTTTAAATACAATGGGGAAAGGTCTGTCTATTTTTAAATAAATGATGATACAAGGAATGGGTGATATGGAGTCCAAAAACCTGTCACTTAGCAGATACCTTGTTGTGTATCTGCTTTTTTGTGTTCAAATTTCATCTCCGAGACTTAAATATCACAGCTTGCCCTAAATGGAGGGAACACTTAATGACAAGTCAAAATAAAAAGCATGCAGTAGTGACTGGAGTCAGCTGCTATAGAGGAATTGGTGCGGCCATATGCCGCAAGCTTGCTTTGAATAATTTTAATATTTTTTTTACTTACTGGGAGTCGGCTCCCGGCTGGGAAGCTGAATTTTGCAAGGATATTATGGGTAGAGGTGTTAGCTGCAAAGGGCTGGAATTTGATTTATCAGATGTCCGAGCCGCAGAGAAAGTTCTTGACTCGGTGGTCTTGTATTTGGGCGAGCCCTCGATTATTGTGAATAATGCTGCTCATTCAACTCGTGACGGCTATATGGAGTTGGATTGGGAAACACTGGACGCGCATTATGCTGTTAATATGAGAACTACATTTCTTCTGTGTGCAGAGTTTGCTCGAAGGTTCCCCTCCTGGAATTTAACCTATGGAAGGATCATTAACATGACTTCCGGCCAGGAGCTAGGTCCAATGCCTGGTGAATTGGCCTATGCTTCTACCAAAGCAGCTATTTCGGCATTTACCCGTTCTTTATCTGTTGAAGTTGCTCATTTGGGGATTACGGTTAATGCAATTAATCCGGGTCCTACTGATTCGACCTGGATGAATGAAGAGATAAGAAACCACCTTTTGCCTAAGTTTCCAATGGGACGAATTGGCCAGCCTGAAGATGTTGCTAATCTGGCAGCATTTCTTGCAAGTGAGGATGCCAAGTGGATAACAGGACAGGTTATTCATTCCGAGGGAGGGTTTCTCCGGCTTTAATCCCAGGTGATTTAATAGAAAATCAAGTAACATTTATATAACAAATAACCCCTATTTGTATCATTTTCGATACAAGATACCTAAAAGGGTTTATAGTTCTCTGCCGTAAGTGTATAAATAGAAGATAGTAAAGGGGAGAGACCTATGATAAATCTATTAAAAGACCCTAATTTTGTGCAATTTTGTGAAACTGCATCCCCACTTGAAATGGTAGAGCATTTAACAGGAGGCAATATTAGAGGGCTGGAAAAAATCGCATTGGGGACTCTGGCAAATAGAAGGCAGCTGCCTCCTAATGTCGTTAATGTCCTTCTTGTTTATTTTTTCAGCACTTTTGAAAATAAAGTATATGATCGAAATGATCTTGCCCGGCTTTACGATTACTGGTCTTCCAATCATGTATATAGCTTCTCAAAAGCACAGGAAATGACTGAAGAAAATATTGAAAATGTCTTATCATGTTTAAAATAGATATAGATATTCCCAAAAGAAGTTCAGCCTCAAAGGATTGAACTTCTTTTTATATGCAATTACATAGGAAATAGCTATAAGACAGGTATAATATTTATAAAAGGATTCCATTCCTGGGTCAAATGAATATAAAATGCAAGATGCCCAGCCTAAAAAAGTCCTCAAAACGAGGACATCAAAAACATTATTTCTTTCTTCTCACAGAAGCTCCTTCTATTGTTTGTTTCATCATTTGATGGCCGAGAACTGCCACTCCTGCCGCAATGATTCCATTAATGACTCCGTTTATTGAAAATCCAAATGCGAAACTGCCAATAGTGACTGAGATAATGACAAGGATCCAAAGTATAGACCAATCAGGAACGGAGGGTGTTTGCTTCAGCGCATACCCGATCACCCATAATGCTGGGACCAGCATATAATAATTTTGGCTCAAAAAATCAAAAAGGTTCATGTTAATCACCTCCTAAGTGATATCACTGTATTATATGAATGTCTCTACCAAGGCGTTTGTTTGCTTGTCCGATTTTCAGCATCTATTTTAAATTGAAGATTTGAGAGTCTTTATTTGAATAAGGAAAAAAATTCAAATCTTCTCCTCATGTTTGAATAAGAATCTACTGCGGTAAATTACTTACCTTCAACAGATCAAATCCTGTTTGCTAAACATGCTGCAGACCTATTGATAGTGCTTTCATTCGGATGGCAATTAGTTGACATTCCTATCTAATAGTGCTAAATTTAAATCAGCCGTTATGCATCGTGTTATATTTTGCTAGCTGCTTCTTCAACCGTTAGGCAATGGTCTGGATGAGTAATGAACGTAAAGTTATAAGCGTGTATATGGTGAATTTACACATGGCTTTTTTGAAGCCAATAGGAGGATTTTTTCATGAAAAACGGTAAAGTAAAATGGTTCAATGCTGAAAAAGGTTTCGGATTCATCGAAGGTGAAGACGGAAACGACGTATTCGTACATTACTCTGCTATCCAATCTGAAGGTTTCAAATCTTTAGAAGAAGGCCAAGAAGTTTCTTTCGAAGTTGTTGAAGGTGCTCGTGGACCTCAAGCAGCTAACGTAACTAAACTATAATTGACAGACCCATAGAAAAACAGCCTGGCCATTGGCCAGGCTGTTTTATTTTTGCAAAGATTGCATATTAGTCCGGTTTTTACCACATCCTAAAAGAAAAAGGAAGGTGGATTTACAGGATGAATTTTGCCTGGCAATCATTACTATTAGTTTTTGCAGGAGTCTTGTTGCTGCGCATAGCAGGCAGGAAATCTATTTCGCAAATGACACTTGCCCAAACAGTTGTTATGATTTCAATTGGTTCCATCATTATTCAGCCAATTATTGAGACAAGTGTGTGGAAAACTATTGTGGCTGCAGCCATTTTTATTGGATCATTAATTTTAATGGAGTATTTGCAGGTAAAGTTTAACTTTATAGAAAAGTTTATAACCGGCAAATCCAAAATCGTAATTGAAAATGGGAAGCTTCAGCCCGCAAATATGAGAAAACTCCGATTTACTGCTGATCAATTGGAAATGAGACTGAGGACGAACGGAATTACAAAAATTTCAGATGTGAAAATGGCAACACTTGAACCTAATGGCCAGCTTGGATACGAATTAATGGATGATGCAAAGCCTTTAACAGCAGGCGAGTTTAAAAGATTAATGGGCTGGATGATTTTACAGTCTCCTGTGCAGCCTGTCCCGCAGCAGTCAAATGATATTTTCCAGGAACTTAAAGAAGGACATCCCCAGCCGCACTCCCAGGACCTGCACTAATTTGGAATCTTATACACAATAAAAAATTGTGGGAATTAAAGAAGCCGCTAACTATTCGCGGCTTTTTCTTTAATCTGAGTTGGTGTTTTGCAGGCTTCTCCTCGTATCTAGTATTAATTCCTGTATTCGTAAGTGATGAAGAATGGTCATGATCACAATCCCGATACTGAATATACTGGATAAGATTGTGCTTCCAACCAAAAAACGAATTACCTTTCGATCGAACATCTTTTCACTCCTTTTTTCCTTAGTATTTCATTTTAAGGAAAAAATTATTAATTTTTTGTGTAGTTTAGAGCAGGCAAGGATTTCTTATAAAAACGCTGTGTTAAAGCCAAAAGTTGATTTTAGCACCCTGTTGATTGGGGCGGAAGGCTCTAGATGCCCGAAAATGTATTCGATTTCCTTCGTGCGATATTTATTCAAGGCTGCTTATTCAAAAGCTTGCTGGAGTGCTGATCAAAGGATGAGCCCACAGGCTCACTGCGCCGAGGAGGCTCAGGACCGGCCGGGGAAAGTGGTTACCTTGATGGGAAATCAATAGAAAAATTTAAAATTGCATATAAAAAAGCTTGAACTTTAATCAATTTCCTGTATAATTTTCAGACATGAGTTAGTAATAATAACTTCATAACTTTTAACTTATCAAGAGAGACGGAGGGACTGGCCCTAAGATGTCTCGGCAGCGGGCTCATGTGAGTGCTGTGCCAAATCCAGCAAGCATTATGCTTGGCAGATAAGAGGGGACTGTAATATAGCAGAGATCTCTTCTTGTTTGAAGAGGTCTTTTTATTATGTCATTAAAACCAATTAAGGAGAGAGGATTAGTATGAAAACAAACAAAAATGGTAACCCATGGGCTTTACTCCCGCTTTTGGCATTCCTTCTGATTTTTATTGGGAGCGGCCTTGCAACAGGTGATTTTAAAAAAGTTCCAATTATTGTGGCTGTGGTAATAACAGCAGGAATTGCCCTATCCATGAACAGGAAGACTCCATTTATGGAAAAGGTTGATATATTCACGAAAGGGGCTGGAAATCCCAATATTGTTTTGATGGCTATAATTTTTTTACTGGCAGGTGCATTTTCGGGAACGGCTAAAGGAATGGGGGCAGTTGATTCGACAGTCAACTTGGCATTATCCTATGTGCCGCAAAATATGCTTATGGTTGGGATCTTTATTATCGCCTGCTTTATTTCTCTATCAATGGGCACTTCAACAGGTACAGTTGTTGCGCTTGCTCCAATAGGTGTTGCACTGGCTGCTGAAACCGATATATCCGTAGCTTTGGCAATGGCTGCTGTTATTGGCGGTGCCATGTTTGGTGATAATCTTTCTGTGATTTCTGATACTACTATTGCAGCAGTCCGGACCCAAGGGACAAAAATGAAGGATAAGTTTCGTGTAAATTTTTTAATTGTGCTGCCTGCAGCTCTGGCAACTGCTATAATTCTAGGGTTCTTAACAGCTGGTCAGGAAAGTGCGGTAACAAGCCAGGATTATAGCTTGCTTAAAGTGGTTCCATATTTGGGGGTACTTTCTGCTGCTTTGTTAGGAATGAATGTTATTCTTGTTCTAAGCGGCGGGGTCTTGCTCGCAGGGCTGATTGGGATTGCTGACGGAAGCTACACGCTGGTTTCCTTCTTGCAAATGATTGCAGAAGGGATGGCAGGAATGCAAACTCTTGCAATCATAGCTATCCTAATTGGCGGAGTTGTTGAGATTATTCGCTATAACGGGGGAATTGATTATTTGCTGCACATAGTTACAAGCAAAATAAACTCTCGAAGGGGTGCTGAATTTGGTATTGCATCGCTTGTTTCACTTACCAATCTATCTACTGCAAATAATACCATTTCCATTATCATTGCAGGCCCCCTGGCTAAAAATATAGCGGATCAATATGATATAGATCCGCGTAAATCTGCAAGTATACTAGATATTTTCGCTTGTTTCGTACAAGGATTTATTCCATATGGCGGACAGATGCTGGCAGCTTCCGGTCTCGCTGCAATTTCGCCGGTGAGCATTATGCCATACTCAATTTATCCACTATTAATTGGAATCACTGGTGTAATCGCCATTCTTATTAATTTCCCCAAACTAAAAGTGCATGAAGAGGTAAAGAATAGCACATTGGAGGAATCTGCTCCGCGGGGTTAAAGGTTGTTCCAGAAGAATCATATATAATGAAAGATATAAGAGCCTAGGTTATAGGCTCTTATTATTTTTCCTGAAAATCTATCTATTGGAAATTTTTCCTGATATAATAAGAACGAATGTTCTGCTAGTTTAGTTTCCTTATTTTGCAGAAGTACTTCAATTTTTGTTTTGCTATAATGGTAACATTGTATATATTTAATCATGGTAGGAATAGAGGGTGATTGATATGAAATTTATCCATACTGCGGATTGGCATTTAGGTAAACTGGTTCATGGAGTATACATGACGGAAGACCAGCGCCATTTTTTAAATCAATTTGTTGAAGTGGTTGAACAAGAAAAGCCGGATGCTGTTGTTATCGCTGGAGATTTATATGACCGGTCTGTACCTCCAACTGATGCTGTTGAATTATTAAATGAAATTCTTTTTAAAATAAATGTAGAACTTAAAACGCCAGTAGTAGCAATTGGCGGAAACCATGACAGCGCCGAAAGGCTTTCCTTTGGCAGTTCGTGGTACAGACAGAGCCAATTCTATTTATCAGGAAAGCTGGTAAATGATTTCAGGCCTATACATATAGATGGTGTTAACTTTTACCTTGTACCTTATGCAGAACCAGGCATGGTCAGGCATTTGCTTGATGACGACAGAGTCCATTCACATGACGATGCTATGAAGTCGATTGTCGGGAAAATAGAAGAATCTCTGAACCCAAATGAACCCAATGTTTTAGTTGGGCATGCTTTTGTACTAGGAGGGGCGACGAGCGACTCGGAAAGGACTCTTTCTGTCGGTGGTTCAGGCTGTGTTCATTCTAATTGCTTCGATCCTTTTTCGTATACAGCACTCGGGCATTTGCATAGTCCTGATGCCATCAAACATGACAAAATCCGTTATTCTGGCTCACTTTTAAAGTATTCTTTTTCTGAGGCGAAACAGGAAAAGTCGATCTCTATTATTGAAATGAAAGAAAATGGTGATTTTGATCTTCGTACCCGATCCTTACAGCCTAAAAAAGATTTAAGAGAAATCGAAGGCCATCTTGATGAGCTGATGGATCCATCATTCTATGAAAAACAGAATCTGGATGACTATCTAAAAATCACACTTTTGGATGAAGGGGCTTTACTGGATCCGATCAATAAGCTTAGGCAGGTGTATCCAAATGTACTTCACCTTGAACGGAAGATTTCAATTACAGATATGAAGAAAAAAAACTCCTTCATTTCTATGAAGGAAGAGAAAAAGTCAGAGCTTGAGCTTTTCAAGCAGTTTTACGAGCAGATGACTACTTCTGAATTTACAAAAGATAAACAACAGGCAATGACTGATGTGATTGAAAAAGTGCTGAGGGAGGAGGCTCTGAAATGAGGCCATTAAAATTAAAGATGCAAGCGTTCGGCCCTTATGCAGACAGTGAGCACATTGACTTTACAGAGCTTGGAAACCGGACGATGTTTGTTATTTCTGGAAAGACTGGTTCCGGAAAAACGACCATATTTGATGGGATCAGCTATGCGATTTACGGAAAAGCAAGCGGTGAGGACCGCAATGGACCAGAACTTAGAAGTCAGTTTGCCAAAAACGAAACACTGACTGAAGTTTCTCTTGAATTTACATTAAGAAATAAAGCATATTACATTACCAGATCGCCTCAGCAGGAAAAGAAAAAAGAACGTGGCGATGGGACAACAACAGTAAGTGCCAAAGCAGAACTCTACATTTATGATGAAAATGGCAGCCGGCAGCTTCTTGCGTCCAATGTCAGGGATGTCGATGAAAAAATAAAGGAAATCATGATTATAGACAGCAACCAATTCAGGCAAATCCTGATGATCCCTCAGGGTGAATTCAGGAAACTTCTTACCTCGGAGAGCAAGGAAAAGGAAGTAATCCTTCAGCGGCTATTTCACACCCAGATTTATAAGCGGATTGAAGAAAAGCTAAAAGAGTATGCTTCTGAGCTAAAAAGAACAGTTGAAGACCAAGTAAAGCTTCGTGATCAGCTTTTACTCCAGGTGCAGGCAGTTTTTAATGAGGAACTTAAGGCATATTTGGAAGCTGGCAGTGTAAATGACACAATCTTGCTGCCTCTTGTAAATGCAGAAATTGTGCATATGTCGGAAGGGTTAGAGGAATTAACGGATGCTGGCAAGAAGCAGAAAGAAAAAAGAGACAATCTGCAGCAAAAGCTGTATGAAGCTGAAACCATAGTTAAACAGCTGAAGGCAAAAGAAGATCTGAAACTAAGGAAAGATGATCTGGATGGGTTAAAAGAACAATTTGCAGGGAAGGAAAAACTTATTTCGCTTGCACAGAAAGCAGCTTTGCTTAGCCAGCAGGAGCAGCTTTGCCACGAAATAAAAAAGGATTTAGACCTTTCAAATGAGGAGCTTACTGCACTTAAGAAAAGCATTACTTCCTTAGCCGGCCTATTAGCGGAAAACGAAGAAAGATGGGAAGCTGAAAAGAAACGTGAAGATGAAAGAAAGCAAGCTGGGGAGAATGTTAACCGGCTGCAAAACATGAAAGAGGATATCCACTCTTATGCGGAAGTAGAAAAGCAAGTTCGTTTGCTTGAAGAAAAGCTGGAAAACCTCCGTCTTCAAAAAAAGAATAAGGATGAAGCAATTAAAAACTCTGAACATAAAATTCAAGTATTGGCTGAGGAAAAACAGAATATTGAAAAGTGTCATTTAAAGCTTATGGAGAATGACCGGCGGCTGGAAAAAATGACTGAAGAAATAGAACGGCTTCATAAATATGAAGAACAGCAGGGCGAGTATTTGCTAGCTCTCGAAGTATTTGAAAAAAAGAAAAGCTACTTTGAACAGGCAACATCCAGGCTGGAAGATGCCAGAATGCTTGTTGAGGAGTTGGAGCGTAAATGGCTCCATGGACAAGCATCCATCTTGGCAAATCAGCTGCAACATGGTGAAGCCTGTCCGGTTTGCGGCTCAGATCATCATCCTAATCCGGCTGTATCGCAAACGGATATTCCTGATGAAAAAGATTTAAAAGCAGCAAAACGGCAGGCTGCTGAAATCGAAGCTGATAAAGCGAAAGCAGAGTCATCGTTCTATGAATCTCAATCAAACGTAAAATCTATTGAAAATGCTTTATGTGAACTATTTAAACTCATACAAAAACATCAGCCAGATTTGGAAGAGGAACAGCTTCCGGTTATTAAGTGTACTCTTCTTGCTCAAAGAAAGGATCTCTTAAACATTCAGGATGATTTAAAGAAAAAGAGCACCAGGCTGGAAGCATGCACCTTAGAAATGGAAAAATCTCATCAACACAAGGAAGTGCTGGCTGCAGAAATAGACTCGCTGCAAAGTCATATAAATGATACCGCGATTCTCCATGCTGAAAAGAAAGGCAACTTGACAAGGATGACTGAAACGATACCGGAAAATCTGCGGTCTATTGAAGCATACCAGGCCAATCTGAAAGCAGCGGTCGATAAACTGGAGACTTTGCAAAAAATACTGGAAATTGCACAACAGAAATATCAGGATACAAAGGCAGCTTATATGGCTGAACAGGCAAAAATGGAGACCATTGAAAGGCAAACTGGTAAGCTTGAGGAAAAGCTAACAGTTGAAAGACAGAACTTTGTTCAGCGAATGAAGGATCAAGGCTTTGAAGCATATGGAGAATACCGAAATGCAAAAAAATCCGAATATGAAATTCGTGCGCTGGAAGTAGAAGTTCGGGAATATCGTGAAGAAGTACGGTCAGTTAGTGACCGTTATTCGGAACTCTTACAGCTTTTAGAGGGTGTTGAAAAGCCAGATATAGTAAGTCTGCAAGCAATCTTAAAAGAAACAGATGACCAGCTAAAACAGCTGCAGGATCAATATACAAATCTGTATATGAAAAAGAAGCATAATGAAGAAACGTCACAAAAAATAACAGAAATTAATGAAAAAATGAAGGCCCTTGAAGAACGTTATAAAGTGATTGGACATTTATATGAAATTTCAAAAGGACAGAACACATATAGAGTTACTTTTGAGAGATTTGTACTTGCTGCATTTCTGGACGATATACTCAGAGAAGCAAATGGGCGATTAACCCGGATGACAAGCGGCCGGTACCAATTGCTGAGGAAAACGGACCGCTCAAAGGGAAATGCGCAAAGCGGACTTGAACTGCTTGTGTTCGACCAGTATACAGGCCAGGAAAGGCATGTCAAAACATTATCAGGCGGAGAAAGTTTTAAAGCAGCATTAGCTCTTGCACTTGGCTTGGCTGATGTAGTCCAGCAGTACGCCGGCGGAGTTTCTCTTGAGACGATGTTCATTGATGAAGGATTTGGCACACTTGATCCTGAATCATTAGATCAGGCAATTGAGGCTTTAATCGATATTCAAAGCAGCGGCAGACTTGTTGGCATTATTTCCCATGTTCCTGAATTAAAGGAAAGAATCGACGCCCGCCTTGAAGTAACCGCGAGCCAGACAGGCAGCAGCACGGAGTTTCAATTTTTAAATTAGTTAAAAATAGAAAGATAGCTAGCCTATCATTTCTAAATTTCAAAAGAAAGAAGGTGATGAAAGTTGGTTAAGAGAGTAGCTTTATCGTGGAGCGGCGGCAAAGACAGCTGTTTAGCTTTAGAGGCTTTAGTAAAGCAGGGTGTTGAAGTCACATGTCTAATAACAACAGTTCCAGCAGAGATCGGCAGAACTTTTGGCCATGGAGAAAAGACTGAATTGATTACTCTCCAGGCTAATTCTTTATCTATACCTGTTGAATTCATTGCTTGTTCTTATGAAAATTACACCGAACGTTACGTTAGTGAATTAAAAAGATTAAAAGATAAATTTGAACTTACAGGCATTGCCTATGGTGACTTGTACATGGATGGACATCGTGAATGGGGCGAAAAGGTAGCAGCGGAATCAGGAGTAAAAGCTGTTTATCCTCTTTGGATGAAGGCAAAAGATAGTATAGAGGCATTAGAAACTTTTGTGGAATCCGGTTATAAGGCCAAAGTAATTCGTGTTCGTGAGGATGTACTGGATTCTTCCTGGCTGGGCAGAGAACTTAATACTGCCTTTTTGCGTGATATCCAAAATGAAGCTGTTTGCCCGATGGGGGAATCTGGAGAGTATCATACTTTTGTATATGACGGCCCATTGTTCTCGCAAAAGATTCAACTAGCTTCACCTAAATTAATACAGCTTGAAACCACCAAAAAGCTGGAATTTGGAGAATATAAACTTATCGCAAAATAAAAGAGAAAACATCCCGATATCTTTGACAGTTATTTATTTAGGCTTAACTGTCAAACATAAAAAATAAAACACGTCTTAGACGAGAATGAGCAGGTAACTAAATGATTGAAATCAAAACATCTACGCTTAGTGATGGCGAACATAACAGAGGAGTATTTGCAACACGTGATATTAAAAAGGGAGAACTAATCCATGAAGCACCAGTCCTGCCTTACCCCAATGAAGAGCATCAGCATATAGAAAAAACCGCCCTTGCTGATTATGCCTTCGAATATGGATCCAAACACAGCGCTATCCTTTTAGGGTATGGCATGCTTTTTAACCATTCCTATAAACCAAATGCTGTTTATGATATTAATTTTGATAACCACACTTTTGACTTTTTTGCCTATAAAGATATAAAAGCGGGAGAAGAAATACTTATCAATTATAATGGGGAAGTTGATAATAACGATCCGCTTTGGTTTAATCAGTAATGATTTTTATCCAGCGGAGTAAAAATTTTTTCATGATGTTTGTTTTAAAAGAAGGAATATAGAAATAATCATCAAAATTAATTGATAGCCGTTCTGAAGGAGGAGAGTTATTATGTCCGGAGTATTTTCTCATGATTATAATACTTTCCCTTTTATTGCTTTTACAGCTTCTCATCTTTTAATGATTTTCTTATTTGCTGTCGTTTCTGCCATTATGTTTATATTTAGAGGTCGCCTTCGAAACATGGACGGCCAGGTCAGGAAGATAATGTTTTTCTTGCTTTTTACTATGGAACTCTTTTACCATATATGGCTTTACAAAGGCGGCTATTGGGATGTTACCTTCGCTTTGCCGCTCCATCTCTGTTCGATTAGTCTAATTCTCTGTTTGATATTATTAGCAACTAAATCTAAAGTGGTTTTCCAAATTGTTTATTTCATTGGCATTGTCGGTGCTCTAATGGCTATTCTGACTCCAGAGCTTTTTTTAGGCTTCCCTCACTTTCGTTATTTTCAATTTTTCATCACACATAATTTAATAATATGGACTTGCCTTTATTTTGTGTTTGTCCATAACTATAGGCCCACAGGTAAAGGTTTGCTCATGTCTATCCTATTTTTAAATATAAGTGCGGCTGGTGCTTTTCTGGCAAACAAACTTACAGACGGTAACTATATGTTCCTTTCCTATAAACCAGATAATGCTACTTTATTAGATTATTTTGGTCCTTATCCTTTTTACATATTTTCACTTGAAGGGGCTGCAATATTGCTGTTTATTATGTTGCTGGTGCCGTTCAAATTGAAAGATAGAGAAATTGCAAGAAAGGAGCAATCCTCATGAAAACTGTTAAAATTGGGATAGATGCGGGCGGAACATTACTGAAGATGATTTATGAAGAAAGCGGACGCTTTCACTATAAAACCTATTCAATGGATGACTTGCAGAGTTCTATGAGTTGGCTGAAAGTGACTGCAGCTGGCGCATACGTTGCATTAACAGGCGGCCAATCAGAATTTCTTAAAAAGAATTACTTTCCGAATGCCATCACAGTTTCTGAATTTCAGGCAAACTGTGAAGGAGCTGCTTTCTTGATGAAGCAGGAAGGGATAACAAAGGAAAACTATTTGCTGATTAATATTGGAACCGGTACGTCCATTTATCTATGTAAGGCCAGGGAATATACTCGAATATTAGGGAGCGGTATCGGCGGAGGCACATTTTTGGGGCTTGGGAAACTCATTACTGGTATAACAGACTTTTCAGATTTGGTTTCTTTGGCTAGAAATGGTGAAGCTGCGGCTGCAGATTTGCTGGTTAAAGATATCTACCACCCTTCTAAACCTCCAATAGACGGATGCCTGACTGCAAGTAATTTTGGAAAAATCAGGAAAAGTGAAGATGTAAGCAATGAAGACAAAATAGCAAGCTTAACCAATATGATTGCAGAAACCATTGTACTTTTAAGCATGCAGGCAGCTTCCCAGCATCGAATTAATGACATCGTTTATATTGGAAATACTCTCAAAAACAATATGCAGCTTAATAGCCGTATAGGGTTTTACACCAACATGCTTGGCCTAAATCCAGTTTTTGTTCAGAATGGGGAATACAGTGGTGCTGTAGGGGCTTTCTTGTCTTTATAATACCTTTTTACAGAAGGCTGTTTTCTTAAAAATTGTTGTTTTTGAATAGATTTGTTAATAAACACAATTGATAAAAAGGTTGGTTGATTGGAGCGTAAGGTGCTAATCCCGCGAAAATGCATTCGCATTTCCTTCGTGCTTTGATTATTGGAGGATACTTATTCAAGGTCCCGCGGATCGCTGAGTATCCTGGAGCGGAAATCAACCTCTCTACAATACTTGTTTAAAATGCAACAAAGTTTGCGAAAAAAAATAAACTAAGTTTGCAAAAACAGGCTTTTTTTCAGGATACAGTTAAAAAGAATGTAAATAGAAGTAGGTGGCAGATTTGACGAAGAGATATTTTACTATAGGCATGGCAGGACATATCGACCATGGAAAAACAACTTTAACTAAAGCTTTAACAAATGTAGATACTGATAGGTTAAAAGAAGAAATAGAACGGCAAATATCCATTGAGCTCGGGTTTGCTCCTTTATATGAAGATGAAGAAATTCAAATATCTGTAGTGGATGTACCTGGGCATGAACGTTTTATACGGCAGATGATCGCCGGTGTGGCGGGAATAGACTTAGTCGTACTAGTAGTAGCCGCTGATGAAGGGGTAATGCCCCAAACAAAAGAACACCTTGAAATTCTTGATTTTCTTGGGATCCGAAATGGGATTGTCGCTATTACGAAAATTGATCGAGTTGACGAAGAATTTATAGACCTTGTAAAAGAAGAAATAATCGAGGAACTTAAAGGAACAGTGTTTGAACGTGTTCCGTTTGTTTTAACAGATAGTTTGTCCCTTAATGGAATTGATGAACTAAAGCAATTAATCGTACATACTTTGAAGGAACAGGACACCCGGGATGCCAAAGGGGCTTTCCGTCTGCCGATAGATCAGGTATTCACTGTTAAGGGGCAAGGAACGGTTGTAAGGGGAACAGTTTATGAAGGACGGATTGAAGAAGGAAAGCCTCTTAAAATACTGCCAAAAGGACTTGAGGTAAGGGCTCGGCAGCTCCAGGTGCACCATCAGGCTGCAAATGCCGCCTTTGCAGGGCAAAGGGTTGCAATTAACCTTTCGGGGGTATCTAAGGAAGACATTGAGCGTGGTGAGGTGCTTGTTTCTTCTGAACATTTTAGCGTAACGAAAACCATTGATGTTGCAGTTAGAATGGTTGAAGATCTTGAACATTTAATAAAACAGCGAATGCCCATTAAATGCCATATTGGGACAGCTGAAGTTATGGGCAGAATCGTATTTTTTGATCGTAATGAATTAACCGATAGCGATGGGGAAATTCTCTGCCAGCTGCGATTGGACGAAGAGATTGTAACCAAAAGGGGAGACAGGTTTATTTTGAGAAGGCCCAGTCCCCAGGAGACAATCGGAGGCGGCTGGGTCATTGATCCCAACGGCGAGAAATATCGGTTTGGGTTAAATACCATAGAGGAATTAACCAAGAAAAAGGAGGGCAGCCCTAAAGATAGAATTATGGCTGCGTTAACAGAAGGTAAGAGTCTGTCGCTTTTTGAAATAATGACAAGAACTTCACTAGATGAAGTGACAGTAAAAGAAGAACTGACAGATGCAGACTTCATTAGTATAAACAGCAAAGAATTTACACTCTTTGCTTTAAAAGAAACCATTGAGGAAGAAATATATGACCGTTTGCATGAGTTTCACCATGAACACCCGATGAAGCAAGGGTTAAATAAAGCAGAACTTCTGCAGGTTATGCAGAAAGCCTATCCGAAAATGCTTGTTGAATTTGTGATTAGCCGTGGCATTGAAGGTAGTATTTACAGAAGAAAAGGGCAATATTTACAAAATGCTGATTTCCAGCCGCACATCCCACAAAACTGGAAAAAACGTAGTGAAAATCTACTGGCTGATTTAAAAAAGGATGGTTTAAAAGTAAAGCATTTTGATGATTATTACCATTCTGCTGGGATTCCGGAAGTTCTAAAAGGTGATTTGAAGCGTTTTTTAGAAGAGCAGGGAACAATCGTACCACTTGATGGGCAATTCTATTGGCATGGAGATCATTTCAGGGAAGCAGTAGATAAACTAAAAAAAGATACAAGTACAGAATTTGATGTCGGAGATGCGAAGGAAGTACTGGGGCTTTCCAGAAAATATATGATTCCTTTTTTAGAGAGGCTCGACTCCATGGGACTTACAAACAGAATTGAGAACAAAAGAGTTTGGAGAAAAACAGATCTTTAATGAAAAGCTGGTCCTTTGGACCGGCTTTTTTATTTATATTCGTTATAAAAAGTAAGATAAACAGCTATAGAAAGAAAGGTTCTATAATATTTGTTGG
>NZ_JAGGQS010000004.1:0-15013 GCF_018613175.1 Bacillus sp. ISL-47
CGAGTTTGTCGACAGTCTGAACAGAGCCAATCGGCTCTGTTTTTTTATTCACACTAAGTTTATTCCCCTCTAAAAAAATCTCCTTGTTAATCTGACCATACCCTTTCCTGCAGATTCCCATTTTTCACCCAATGAATAGGCATAACCGCCCAATCCCGGCATATTCATTCTATATAATAAGGAAAATTGGGGTGAAGTTTTTGAAAAAGAGAGCAGCTATTCTTTCTATTATGCTGCTGGGCTTTCTATTATTTAATAGTGCTCCAGCTGCAAATGCTTACAGCCAGCATGGTCCAACCTACGTGTTTATGGATGGAAAAGAGCCTGTGTTCACCAATGATCCGTTTATAAAATACGGAACGACACTCATTGAATTCAGGCCTGTTTTTGAAATGCTTGGTTTACAGATGGGCTGGGATTCCAAAACCAAAACGGTTACAGGTAAAAAGGCGGGCTTAACGATCAAAATGAGAGTCAATGATCGGGTTGCTTATGTAAATAATAAAAAGGTGATTCTTGCACAGGCGCCGCTTATCCTGAAAGGCCGTACAATGGTTCCGCTGCGCTTTGTGGCAGAAGCAAGCGGGAAAAAGGTTCAATGGGATGGCACAACGAGAATGATCATTATAAATGATGGCAGTTTCACAAAAGCCGATTTTACAGTGAATGAAGAGGATATCAGCCCGAAGCTGGTTGAGGATGCGAAAGCAGGTAAGCTTGGTCCTTTCCACGCCAGCCAGCATGGAAAGCCGCTGGCACAAATCGTGGATAAATATGGTTTCCCTGATGCAAGACATGATGGGACTCCTGATTCAGATGACATACCATTTGTCATTTACGGTGACTATATCATGTACTATTTGGGAACAAAGGGACCTGATTATACCAAGCAGCCAACAGTAAGAAGCATTCACGCCATTTTGCCTCCATCCGTTACCAACCAGGATATGATCGATCTTTTTGGCAGCGATTACGAATTTGATTATGGAATGTACACAAATATGATATACGACATGGGATCCTATTCTGTTTATATTGAAACTGAAGGTGATCGTTCTTATGATCATCCGTACTATTTATCAGTAGGAGATCCTGATTGGAATTAACGATGAAAAGCCTCTATTAACCCCGGTTAATAGAGGCTTTTTCCTATAAGGTCCCCCATATTTTTGAAAAAAGGTGTAAATTTACTATAAAAATGGTAAAATTAAGGAGCTTGTTTACAGGTGGGCTTTTTTACCCATTTCAGATGAACGAGCCACACCAGTGTGAATATCTAGAGATGTGGGGATGGGGAAAGTGGTAAAGAAGAAGTGGAGAATGTTAGCAATGCTAGCGGTCTTTGTGTTAATGATGGATCTTGTTTTACCTATTGGACAAATGAAGGCAGCTGCCTCCAATAAGACGATTGAAATTACGGTGGATGGAAAAAGGCTCTGGCCCGATGTGCCGCCAGCCATTAAAGACGGCAGGGTCATGGTGCCGTTCCGAGTGATCTTCGAAGCCCTTGGGACAAAGTTTTACTGGGATAATAAAAAGAAGACCATTACGTCAACAAAGAATGATACCTCATTTGAGCTATCTATCAATTCTAAGCATGCCTATGTGAACGGCAGCAGAATGACCATGGACGTCGCGCCGATGATTAAGGATGGAAGGACGCTGGTCCCGTTGAGGTTTGTAGGGGAGGCCTATGACTCCTATGTGGATTGGGATGGGAAGAACAGAAAAGTAACGATTACAGCGGATGGAAGCAAGCCCGTTGATCCTCCTCCTGTAAAGACTTACTCTTTGTACTTTAACGATAAAAGAGTAGACACCAGCACTCCGCCAATTATAAAAAATAATCGTGTACACGTTGCGATGGAATCACTCTTAGAGCAAATGGATGGGGAAGTGCTATGGCATGATCATGGCTCAAGGATGGCTATTTACGTTGATGATGTGGAATTGATCATTTATTCTGGCGAAAAATATGCTTTGATCAACGGACAGTATATTTATACAACTGAAAACCCAATTATACATAATGGAAAATACTATATTCCATTGTCTTTTTTGAAAGAAACATTTGGAGGAACGTCTACCTATAATTCCGCTACAAAGACGGTGTATATTAAAATCAATAAAGCCAAGTTTGAGAGTGATTTTCTAAAGGTTGAGACGGTTAATATCGTAAGGCCACAAAATATTCCGGCTGCAACCTTAACCGGTCAAAGAAGGCTCATGGTGAGTGACAATCCTGAAATGCTTGATCCGAGAACAGTTCCTTATGCAGAGGCAACTCTGTGGCAGGATACCGTGGATACGGACAAGCAGTCGATGGATCACCGGGTTTACGGCTGGCACGTAAATAAATTAAATAAAAAAATTAATATTGGCATTACGATAGAAAATCTGTCTTCTACAAACGATTTGGAGATTGTGAATGCTAAAGGAATTGACCGCTCCACATCCAATGGCTGGTACCACCATGATGTCGGCTTGCCAATGGCTGAAGCGGTACTGCTGAATAAGCTTGCTCCTACGGGTCAATCTGCGGTAAAAGCAAACCAGACGGTGACCATTAACCAATTTGCAGTAGAAGAAGAGTTCCTGATTGGATTCCTTCAAGATCTAACGGTTAAAAAAGCGGCTGGAAATGGAAACTTGAATTATAAAATCCGAGTAGTCGTCACCCAGAACGGCAGTGAACTGACGTCGATTAAGTATGATCCTTTACAGGTGGACAGTGTAAATCTTCATCCGCGCGGAGTTTGGGAAAGCTCGCAGCTGCAGACGGTTTTGCCGGTATATGAAGCAGGCACCCCTGAAGTGGCATACAGCCTCTCAAATGGCATCACAGATAATCTGATGTCTGGCGAAACTTCACTGTTTGGCTCAGGGATCAATGTTGTCCGGAATCCAGGCCATTTCGGAGCCACTTACAAGGTGAAAATTCCGATCGCGAATCTGACTGGCCAGCCGAAGACTGTCCGGGTTAGACTTGGGGCAAGAGGCGGCCGTTATAGCGGTGCGGTAAAAATCAACAATAAGGTTTTGCTTGTTCCTACCTTGAAACCAGGAACAGAGGCAGTAAATGTGATAGATTATAAAGTTACAGGTGTTCAAGATGAGCTGGAGCTCGAAATTATGCATGGCGGCGGAGCAGCATTGCCGCTTGCGGTTGACTTGATTACCCTGGATTAGGAAAAAGGCTGACGCGTGGGCGTCAGCCTTTTGTTTTGTGCTGGATAAGGGGAGGGCTTCTATTTGTGAACTCTGGCGTAATAAGGCATGAAAAAACCACATGGCCCCAAGCTAAGTAGTTCGGTTTTGAAGTACAAAAGTAGAAATAACCTTGCTATTCAAACGGTAATTCACACTTAAATTAACAGGAAAATTTGATAAGTAAAAATGCTTGGAACATTGTGTCTCCAAGCATTTTTTATATATTATCTGGCACTCTATAGTTGAACAAAATAATAGAGCATTGATTTCACTAAGTTTGAAAAATAAACGGAAAAATTCCGTTTATTTTGGGAAATAACAACATTTCTCGCAAAATAAGCGGAGTTTTTCCGCTTATATGAACCTAATCTTTAGAGCTAGTTATATATATAGATGTTAATCGGAATATATCCGCTTATATCTGCTTCTTGTACCCCTACTATACACATTAACCGGAATTTATCCGCCTATGATTCCTATACCTCCGCAAAAAAGTCAACAATGGATAACAACAGAGTCTTTTAACTTGAATATCAAAAAACCTACCTACCATTTTTCAGCACATCAATCCCCAATTAAATTAGCAAACAGTTTCGAACACTGACACTAACTTTTGTCATCCTGTTAAAAAGGTGCGAATTATGGTGCTAAAATAACATTACATTTATAAAAAGCCTTAATATTCAACAAAAAGATGCAGTCCAATTCAGTTGCGAATTGGACTGCTGATTTGTTTGCTATTAAAGTTTTTGTACTCGAAAACCGAACCCGTTAACCCCAAGCCATGTGGTCTAACGTTACCGCTTATTTTTCCGATTGCCAGGATAATCCGAATAGGCCCAATTGCCATCATCATCTTTATATCGGAACATCCCGGACTTTTCTCGCTCTTCTTTAGGCGCTTTCTCTTTTTTCGGCACTTCAAACAGTGGAGCCATTTTCCCGAAAAAGACCCAGTAGGCTGGAACTGCTGTGTAGAAGAATCGGACAATCAGCCAGCTTAGGATAAAGACGGCGAAGAAGGTTGTGATCTGCCAGGTATGGAATAAGGCTGGCGATCCTCCGGAAATGAAGCTTCTGAAGAAGATGAGAAGCATCGGATGGACCAAATAGATGCCAAAGGAGGTTGCGCCTATTTCCATGAATAGTGCTTTTGTTTTAAGTGATATCCTGTCATTCAGGAAGTGTGCAAGCACAAAAAGCATAACCCCGGCAAACAGCGCATGGGTTGCCCATGTGAACTCTGCCATGTTCGCATTGATCCAGTCTGGCCAATGTTCGGATATATCTACATATACACCCGTCCGCTGGAATAGCATATAGCTTGTGTATAATCCGAGCATCACCAAATAGCCGAAAGTGAGGATGGAAATGGTTCGAATCTTATAGGCTTTTGCCTTCATTTTCTCTATAATGGCATCGTAATGGATGCCGAGATAGGCTCCGACAAAATAGAACGACATATAGGATAAAGAGATGCTGCCTTTGAATGGAACCTGGAAGTACTCACGGTTGGCCCATACCCAAAGCCATTGGATGACAAGGCCCAGCCAAATGGCATTTTTCCTGAGAAATGCTGATTTCTTAAATAGAAGAATTAATAATGGAAATAGTACATATAGCTGTACACTTATAAAGACGAAGTATAAGTGCGGATAGGCTTTACCAAGGGAGAGCTTCCATAGGAAGTTGTCAGCTGCTTCCTGAAGGGTGAAATCATAGTATAAATACCACGTTAAGCCAAAATAAAGCATGGAAAATACGACATAAGGCAGCAAAATGAACTTAAGCCGCTTCTTATAAAAATTTTTCATTAGGTCGAAAGTTAATTTTCGATGATAATAATTATAAAACAGCACAAAGCTGCTTAGCATGATAAAAGTTGGTGTTCCCAATTTGCCTGCAATATTTAAGAAATTATAAACCGGAAATAGAGTAGAATCCGGAGGCAGCTGCGTTACTCCTGAAGATGAGGAGTGGACAACCAGTACAGCAATGATTGCAAAGGCTCTGGCTAATTGAAGTTCATCAAGGCTTTTTTTCTTCATGATATCACCACTTCTAAGTTTCGTATGTGTTTTATCATTCCCCAAAACCCCTTTCACACATCCTGCTTTTTAGTTAACGTTCTTTAAATGGCTTGGTTTACTTTAATCGGTTTCCAAGATTATCCATTACCTAACCTTAAAAACAAAGCAAGAATACCAAAGAAAATACCCGAATGAAACTAATTCAAACTATGTAAATTATGGAAAAAGCTGCAAACCAGTGGTATTAATTGTTTCTTAGCTTTTTAGAAAATAAGAAAAATGTCAAAATAGTGTAGAGAAAATTGTAGAATTTTGCTAGATTAGTAAATAGAAAACAATAGAGGGAGATAATGAATGAAGCGAATTCTACTAGGTATTGTTACTGTCTTTTTATTTTTGGCTCATGCCCCTTCTACTCTTGCCGCGGACGATATCACAGGCCATTATTATGAGAATGACATGCGCGTACTGATCGCAAAGGATATTCTTGGCGGTTATGGACCGGATGAATACAGGCCGGACCAGCAGGTTACACGTGCTGAATTTGCCGCATTAGTGGTCAGATCGCTGGAGCTTCAGCCGATGCTGGCTGCAGAGTTTTCAGTTGCCTCCTCAGCAGAGCCCTTATTCAAGGATGTAAATCCGGAAAATTGGCACTATGCAGCAGTAGACGCAGCGGTTAAAGCTGGGATTGTCGGCGGTTACCCGGATGACACTTTTAAGCCTAACGCAAATATTTCCCGCCAGGAAATGGCTGCGATGATTATGCGTGCCATTAATACGAGAAACATATTTTCAGAGACTGTTAGTTTAGACTTTAAGGATAATGATCGTATTAATCCGATTTTCAAGGATGCGATCCAGCGGTTATTGTATCTGGGCGTCATGTCCGGAAATTCGGATGGCACGTTCGGACCGAAAACCAACACAACCCGCGGACAAACAGCAGCGGTTCTGAACAGAATGCTGAAGGTGATTAACCCTCCGCAGAACCTTGAATTCAAGGTAGCATCCATTGGTGCGGATGGAACGCCAATTATCCTAAGAGAATTTGATAGTTTTGCGACTGCCAAAGGCAGTGTACAGGATAATCAGGTTGTTCTTCAGGGAAACAATATCGTTTATATGAAAACGGGTGTAGCAGCAGCCAATAAATTTACCATCATCTACGATTCCCCGGCGCTGACAGGCAATGGACGCACATACGTAAATACAGGGACGGAATTACGTTATTTTGATGCGACAGAAACCTCTGTTAAAATCCAGCTGGGCAGCAATGTGGGCTACGTAGCCCGGGATAATGTGAATTTAATTCCAAATGCACTTGTCACAGGCCGCTCTTATTATAAACGGGTTGGCGGGGATCTATACCATAACGTTTATAACCCGGTGACAAACAGCTATACAGGTGACACGCTTCTTGGTAAAGCTCCTTCTTTCATGACAGAGGGGCAGAAGTATTACAGCTGGGATGGGATTAACTATTCCCTTGTAAACGGAACAAGAGCAGGAGAAGCATACACATACTTTACGTACATGCCGCTTCATACGAAAACGAATTATACAGCTGAAGATATTGATAAATATTTAACGGAGAAGTATCCGGATTATTATAAATCCAAATTCCCTGAAAGCCCGCTTGCCGGCACAGGGAAGGATTTTAAAGAGATGGAAGCAAAATATGAAGTAAATGCACTTTACTTAATGGCACATGCGATTCATGAAAGCGCATGGGGAACAAGTGCCATTGCACAGGATAAGAAAAATCTATTTGGCATGAAGGCCTATGACAGCGATGCCTATGGCAGTGCGACAACGTATGAATCATTCAGAGCTTCGATTGAGGATGCAGCTAAATATGTGACAGCAGCCTACCAGGCACCAAAAGGCTCTTATTATAATGGTGCGATCCTAGGCAATAAGAGTGTTGGGATGAATGTAAAATACGCATCAGATCCATATTGGGGCGAAAGAATTGCAGGCCATATGTACCGGGCTGACAGCTTCCTTGGCAGCAAGGACAATAATGCCTACAAGCTGGCCAGCAATACAATCGATTCGCTCAATGTCCGTTCAGGCTATGGGACAAGCTTTCCAGTCCTATATGCCATGAAAATCAAAGGGATTCCATTTGTTTATACAGAAACAGCACAGAATGATGGTTCCCTATGGTATCAAATCATTTCAGATGATAAAAATAACCGTGCAGGCTTTGTTTACGGAAGTGGCTCACTGGGCCAATACGTAAAGGAAATGCCGCTGGCCAAATAATGGAATTCTGTAGGAGAAGTAGCATCTAGGTGTTACTTCTCTTTTATGTTATATTAATAAAGAAAATTTTTTGAACAAGGAGTAAAAAAATGACCTTGAAATTTGTGGACATATTAGGTGTTCCTTTTATAAACACGACACGTTCTGAATTTGTGAAGCTTTTGGACAGGCATATTGAGAAAGAGGAGAAGGCCTTTGTCGTAACGGCAAACCCTGAAATTGTCATGAAGGCAGTGGAAGAGCCGGAATACAAAAGTCTGCTTGATCGGGCCACATACATAACCGCAGACGGCATCGGCGTGGTAAAAGGTGCAGGCCTGCTGGGCAAGCCGCTTCCTGAGCGGGTAACCGGCTATGATACGATGATCGACTTGCTCACCCTGGGGAATGAAAAGAAATTTAAAATCTATCTCTTAGGCGCACAGCAGGATACGATTGAAAAAGCAGTTGCCAATATCCGGGCCACCTATCCGAATGTTGAAATCGTGGGCTCCCATAATGGCTTTTTTGATTGGGACAGCCGGGAGATCCCAAATGAGATCCAGGAAAAGAAGCCGGATCTTGTGTTTGTGGCGCTAGGTGTGCCGCGTCAGGAAAAATGGATTGCCACGAATATCAGCCGATTTGAAAAAGGGGTATTTATTGGCGTAGGCGGAAGCTTTGACGTGATTGCCGGAACGGTTGAACGGGCTCCGGAAGCATGGCAAAAAGCAAATCTTGAATGGCTGTACCGTCTAATGAAGCAGCCTAGCCGTTTTGGGCGGATGATGGCATTGCCGCGTTTTGCTGTAAAAATTCTAACTCAGAAGGTAATTAACCAGAAATGAATAATACATTCGTAAAAAGTACGCTTATACTCTCTGTCGCCACCCTGCTATCAAAGGTCCTCGGCAGCATTTTCCGGATTCCTCTGCAAAATATTGCGGGGGATGAGGTGCTCGGGATTTTCAGTCTGGTCTATCCTGTGTATATGGTGGCGCTGATTTTATCAGTGGCAGGCATACCGATTGCCATTTCAAAGCTGATATCAGAAGCAAATGTCAATCAGGATACAGAGAAGATTCGCAACATCTATGTTTCTGCAGTTATTTTAGCCCTATTATTCGGTTTAACGAGCTTTACGCTTGTATTCAGTTTTTCAGCACAAATCGCGGATGCGCTTGGAGGCCAATCGACAAGGCTTGCGTTAATTGTCGTATCGGCCACCCTGTTAATTGCACCCTACATGGCTGTGTACAGAGGCTATTTCCAGGGCTTTCAGGACATGAAGCCAACGGCCATCTCCCAGGTGCTTGAACAATTTATCCGGGTAGGAATTATCTTAATTTCTGCTTATCTTTTAGTGCAGCAAAACCGCTCAGATGAAGTGGTTGCTGGAGGCATTATGATCGGGTCCATTATTGGTGCCCTTTTATCTACGGTCTATTTAAGATGGCTGTTCCAAAAATCAGCCTTAAAGCCTGCCGCCAAAAACCCCTATACGTTTGGCGATTTTAAGAAAACAGGGAAAGAAATTCTCTATATTTCCCTGCCGATTGTGATTGGATCCGTGACGATGGCGCTGCTGAACTTTGTGGATTCATTTACAGTTCCTTCAAGTTTGCAGAGGGCGGGAGTGCCGCAGGAAAATATTAATTACCAATATGGAATATACGGAAGAGGATTGTCGCTTGTGCAGATTGCGACCGTATTCTCTTCATCTATTATTTTGCCGTTAATCCCCTTGATGACAAAAATGCTCGCGGAAGGAAAGAGGGCTGAAGCAAAAGGGATTATTGAGCGAACACACTCCTTAACCCATCTTATTTCATGGCCGGCCGCAATTGGTTTGTTTGCGCTGACCCTCCCAGTGAATCTGGCCTTATTCACGGATCTTGAGGGAAGCTGGGTATTGGCGATTATTGGCTTAAGCTCAGTCTTTACCTCCCTGACCATATTGGGCACAGGGGTCCTTCAGGGGATGGATCTCGCCAGACTTGGCGCGTACATCATTATTGGCGGTGTCGTGCTAAAGGTGATCACGAACATTGCCCTGATTTCCGTATTCGGTCTGCCGGGAGCCGCTTATTCAACGCTGATCGTGTACCTGGCCATTTTTATCGCCAATACGATTTATATTTATAGAAAAATCCCATTCAAGGCGTGGGGATGGAAGACGACTTCCATGGTGATCTCCGCTGTTGTAATGGGTGCTGTCATCGGCTTGCCGACCCTATACTGGAATATTGGCGAATGGAGCAGAGTAACGGCTCTCATCTATGTGATGGGGGCAATAGGAGCAGGAGCGGTTATCTACTTTATCCTGCTGCTTGCAACAAAAGGCATGACCAAGGCAGAATTATTAAGCCTTCCTGTTGTGTCCAAACTGTTCAAAAAAAGAGCCGGCGGAACGGGAGCCGGGACAGAGACACCAGATCCAGAAAAGCAGCGACCTTCGAAAGGGTGGAAAAACTTGAAAAAAGCGTTATGGGGTTTATTAATCCTATCACTGATTCTCGCCACACCGGGAATCGCCCAAAGATTTCAGGCGGAATGGAAAAACAATGCCTATGAAATGGTGCTTCCATACGGAGATATTGAAACAATGGCCGAGGACGGCTTAACAACGGAAGAGATTCTAACCAGATTAAAGCAATCGGGCTTGCAGGCTGTCAGCATCGAGCCTGAAACACTTAAGAGTTTAGAAGATAAGGGGTATGTGACAACCCTTACTTCTGAAAGAATGAGGGAAGTAGCTCTATTTGAAGAAGATGTAGAGGGAATGGCTGAACGGAACCTCCGCGATGGCTTGTATATTTATTTTCAGCGGGATGCCGGCATCAGGGATAAGCTTTCTGCTATCTTCTCCGACGCCGATATCGAGGAGATAACATTCAGAGGCAAAGAATTATTATTTATTCCCGGAAACGTAAAGAAAATAGAAAACATGCCTCTTAGCTTCCTGGCTGATAGTGCAGAGGAAGTGAAAGAAGCAGGTCTTTCTCTAGTATTAAGAATTCAGAATGTGAAACATGAGGATAATCCTTTGCTGTTTGACCAGATGCTTGATTTGTCTGACGAGGAAGCAGACCGGGTTTTATTCCTGGGAACAGAAGTATCAGGAGCTGGTGAGCCTTCAGAGATTAAGGATTATGCAGAACAGTTAAAAGAAGCAAACATGTCTGTGTATACCATCGAATTCGCGGATCAGACAGGCTTCAATACACTGGCCCATAGCCTTGATATGGATGTAATCCGCCTTCATAGCCTTAATTTAAACAGCATTGACAGCCCAGAAGTAGGCGTGGAACGCGCAATAAGGGCTGTGAAAGAAAGGAATATCAGATCCATATTCCTTAGAGCAGAAGACAAGGACGGGGAAGAGGCGCTGGAAGGCCTCGAGAGCTTCATTGAGAAGGTTCACAGTGAGATGCCAGCCGTTTTCCATGCAGGCAAAGCAGAGGTGTTTGAAGACATTGATGTTCCTGTGTGGAGCTATATCTTTGCGTTTGCATCGGCGATTTTGTTTATTTCACTGGCAGCACTGGAAGTTTTCAAGAATCGGATTTTACTTATTCTTGCATTCCTCGGCATGCTCGCACTTAGCCTTGCCTATGCAGTATTAGGAATATCCTTCATCCTACAAGGCATCGCACTAATTGTTGCGATTGTAACGCCTGTGTATGCGATTCTGCCATTGCGTGATATAAAATCATTTAAAGATATTGTAATATCATATGGACGGGCGATTTTGATCAGTGCAATTGGCATTATGATTATTGTTGCATTGCTAAATGGCACAGAATATTTGGTGAAGGTGGACATCTTCAGAGGAGTCAAGCTGATTTATGTCTTCCCGATTTTCTTTATGCTTATGTTTGCAATGTGGATCCTAATCAAAGGCGAGATTTTGGCCAATATCAAAAGGTTCCTTAAAATGGCTGTTCAATATTGGCATGTGGCTGCTATTGGAGTCATTGGCATTATCGGCCTTTATTACATTACCCGGACTGGAAACGAAGGCTCGGTTTCAGACCTGGAGCTTGCATTCCGCTCATGGCTGGAACAGCTTATGTATGTAAGACCGAGAACGAAGGAATTCTTAATTGGTTTTCCTTTCTACATTTTGGCGCTATATGTGATTGGGATTAATAAAAAATGGGGAGTATTCCTGCTGATTCCGGGTGTCATTGGGTTCCTGTCGATCATGAATACCTTTACCCACCTGCACATCCCGCTATATGTATCGATCTTAAGAACGGCTTATAGTTTAATCATTGGCCTTGTTATAGGCTGGATACTCGTTCTCATTGCCAAAAAAGTGTATGCCCTTTTTAACGAAAGAGTAAAACCGAGGTGGTTTTCATGAATATCGTGTTATCCGGTTATTACGGTTTTAATAATGTCGGGGATGAGGCCATTCTATATTCCATCATTCAGGCGTTAAGAGCAAATGATCCAAATGTGGGGATTACCGTGCTTTCGAATGATCCTTCTTATACCGAGAAAACGTACGGAGTGAAGGCGGTCAACCGCTGGAAGCTTCCTGAAATCTTTAAGGCGCTAAAAAGTGCGGATGGCTTAATAAGCGGAGGAGGGAGCCTGCTTCAGGACGAAACAGGCCCCAAGTCCATTCCATATTACACAGGCATCATGAAGATCGCCCAGGTTCTGGGGAAACCGGTCTTTGTATATGCCCAGGGAATGGGTCCGATTCATAAGCCTTTCAATCAAAAAATTGTTAAAAGTGTTTTGAAAAACACAAACGTCACCGTCCGGGACGTGGCTTCCAAGAAGCTGCTTGAGGATATCGGGTTAAATAATCCAATTAAAATTGTTCCAGACCCGGTCATTGGCCTGACAAGGGAGGATACCTCCAGCCGCTGGTGGTCAGAGCAGGCCTTTAGCGGTCCTGTTGTAACGGTATCCGCAAGGGATTGGCCTTCTTCTGTGGACTACAAAAGGAAAATGGCAGACGCACTTGATCTTCTGGCGAAGGATGGCAATACAATCGTGTTTGTGCCTATGCACGGCGAGCATGACGATAAGACTTCAAAAGAAGTAGCAGGAATGATGAGCGAGAAAAGCTTTGTGTCGCCATATAATGATTCGATCGAGCAAAAGATCAATATCTTTGGACAATCCAATCTGCTAGTCGGCATGAGGCTGCATGCGCTGATCTTCTCAGCGATTACGGTTACGCCCTTCGTGGCCCTTTCCTATGATCCAAAAATCGATGCTTTCGCTGAAATAAGCGGCCAGCAGGTGGCTGGACATGTGAATGAAGATAACTGGGGTGCTCAGGAACTATATGAAGATGCCAAGCGTATTCTGGCAAACGAAGAAGCTGAGAAAAAGCGTCTTGAAGACAAAATCCGCCCGCTGCAAAAGCAGGCGGCAGAAACGGCTAAAGATGCGATGGAGTATTTTAAAAGGTAATAGAAAAGGACTCTCAGGAGTCCTTTTTTAATTTGCGCTTTTTTACAGCTGTTACCATAGTTTACCCAAAGATCAATCACCTTGGTCCTGCAAGAAGGTTTAACAGAGGCTAAGTTAAGTAAGAACACGTTGGAACCACCTTATGTTACGTTAATTTACGGATAAAAAATTGAAGCATTGTTTGTACCAAAAGAAAAACCATGGAACATAGTATCGAAACAGAGATATAGAACAAGATAAAATCCAATCTAAAAAAGAATAGGGAAACAATAATGCCGCTCATAATACCGAGGAACAAATAAGCCAATACGACCCTTACGAATCCTTCGATCCCAGTTAAGCTATAGAGCTTAACAAGAATTCGATCTATAAGAGGGGAGATGATGACTCCTAATACAATGAAAATAAAAAAGGCTGGGATAAAATTGAAGGCAAATAAGCCGCTAAAAGAATGATACTCTACGTTAGATAGTCTTTCGCCTGCAAGGGTAAAGGTTATCCAGGAAGCGGCTAAACTAAAAGCAAGCGCAGAAATAACAGCAGATAGAAGTTTAATGTAGAATGGCCTGGAACTATTAAAAGACATTTTTTCACCCACTCGTTCTGCTTTCTTGTATTGTAACGCATAGGCAAAGTAAGAAGAAAGCTATTCAATGATCATTTCTTTAGCGAAACATATTCGCGGGTTTGGCTCCAAACATTCTTTTCTCAGATTGGCCTTCAAATGAACTTGCAGCTTTAAATCCTTGAAACTCACGGTACCTCCATTTTGATTGATCATTTTAGTCCCATCTTCTACCGTAATCCACATCTGATCTTCCTGTTCTTGCACCTTCTTTGTTAAGTTGACCAAAACCCTGCTGTGTTCCTCGGAAACTTCAGTAATAATCCCGCTAACGTCGTAATTTTTATCCTCTGCTTTGGTATCTTTTGAGGTGCTATCCACTCTTGAATCCTGGCACCCCCATAATAAAATAGGTATAAACAGGAAGAACATAGCTAAGTAAATTAACCTCATTCCATTCACTCCTTTGATTGAGTAGACGCAATCGGTTTTGTATTTGTTTCAACTAAACAAAAAGAGGGTCCATATATTAGGAACCCCTTCTCATCTATTTACCAATATACTGACATAATATATGTACTATCAATTTTCCAAGTGCCATTTTCCTGTTTAAGTGTAAAGGAACAATACAGTTTTCCGTCCATCAAAGTTTCATAATAAAAGGCAATGGTTTTCAAATTATCGTAGTCATCAACCATGGTAACGTTGCTGATGCTATCAGGGTATTTTGTGAAAAATGGATCGGCAGTTTCCCAAACGTAATATTGTCCCCACTGATTTTCGATGAAATGTTTTGTATAATATTTGTTGACCTTTTGTTTCGTTGCTGAAATATCATATTGTGTAAGTGTGTTCTTAAAATCTTTATTCATATCAGCTTCAACTAAGCTGCTGAAATACCTTTCAGCAGTTTGGATTAAGGAAAAGGCCGAGCTAACTGTTAAAGGCTTGGCATCTTTCACTACTCTTACGATAATCATTTTGTCGGCAGTTTGAATATTTACCACGCTTAATACAGGATCCCAGTTAACATTTGCTCCTAATGCTTCGCTGGCAAACCGAACAGGAACCATAGTTTTAGAGTCAATGATTTTTGCTGGAACATCTAAGCTTATCTCTTTATTATTAATTTTTGCTTTTGGAGAGTTAATGACAAGGGAGACTGTGATTCCGTTCCCTTTTGCTGTGACTAGCTTTTTAGCTCCGTTCCAATTTACTTCAGCACCTAAACTTTCAAATAATGTTCTCATAGGAAGCAATGTTCTTCCATCTTTAATGATGCCGCCATCCAGTGTAATGGTTGGATATGCAGCTGAAGCGGGTAAGCTCCCTAATAAAAGAAATCCAGCTAATACAAAACTTATTATTTTCTTCATCAACACAACTCCCTAGTAAAATAGTAAAAAGTACCTATATATTTTATCTTAAAATAGATTATTTTACCATATATTTTGGCTAATCAAGTACACAAAAAAAGCACCAGGCCGAAGCCTGATGCTTTTCATGTGCGCCCGGCATG
>NZ_JAGGQS010000049.1:0-66185 GCF_018613175.1 Bacillus sp. ISL-47
ACTTAACCAAGTTATTGGTGATACTCGGCAACTTCTTCATGCATTATCTAGTTTTGAAGGAATGAATGTTCTTCAAATCAAATAGTCTGGTGGCGATAGCGAGAAGGTCACACCCGTTCCCATACCGAACACGGAAGTTAAGCTTCTCAGCGCCGATGGTAGTTGGGGGCTGTCCCCCTGTGAGAGTAGGACGCTGCCGGGCAATAAAAAGAGCACCGATCAGGTGCTCTTTTTGTGTTTTTATTTATTTTCCAGCTATCAATATCACTTATTTCTCTAAAGTAGTCACTTTTTTGGGTCAACTTGCCCTGTTTTATAGGGAATATCGGTCACTTTCTTAGATTTATCGGTCAGAATTCCATTTTATCAGCCACTTCTTCGATATATCAGTCAGATTTCATTTTTATCGGTCACTTTTTCCATATATCGGTCACTTGGCTCTATGGCGCCTTTTTATAGCCAAAACCCCCTAAATTCAATGTAAATCTCCGTTCACTCTGCACCAGCAGAAAAATGTAAATTTGGATCATATGCTAGACAAATAGTTATATCCCCATATGTTCTGGAAAAAATCAAAAAGCAAGTCTTTATACTGTGTGCAGTGCTCCTCACAAAACAAATCCTGTTCTAATGTTCCGTTCTTCAAAAAGAAAATACTATCCAAAATTATTGACTTAATATAATACTTTTAATAAAAAGTATAAATTACATCCTCTACTCATGCACAAACCTTCCTAACTCAAAATATATTGTTATCGACATTAACTACCAAATTCAGGTTTGGGAAGTCAAAAAATGGGGGAAAATTATTAACACCCGCCGATTGCAAGAAATTACATAAATCATGTATAATTAATGTCAAATATAGTCAAAGTCAGATAGGAGGAGGCTTGGTGAGAAATATATCCGACATAATTGAGAATTATCTAAAACAGGTTTTAGAAAAAAGTGAGAGGGAGATCGTGGAAATAAAAAGAAGTGAAATTGCTGATAAATTTCAATGTGTGCCCTCTCAGATCAATTATGTTATCAACACCCGCTTTACGATTGAAAAAGGCTATGTCGTGGAGAGTAAGCGGGGCGGCGGAGGCTATATCCGGATTATGAAAGTCCAGTCTTATGACCACGCTGATTTAGTGGACCAGTTGATTTCATTAGTGCAAGGCCGAATCGCCCAAAGCAGTGCCGAAAATGTAATCTATCGCCTGGTTGAAGAAGAAATCATTACACATAGGGAAGCAAAAATAATGCTTAGTGTAATCGACCGTTCTGTACTTTATATTGATCTGCCATACAGGGATGAACTACGGGCACGAATGTTGAAGGCGATGTTAACTACTTTGAAATATAAATAAAGTTTTAGCGAGCTGGAGAGGTGAAGTCATGATTTGTCAGGAGTGTAATCAAAGGCCGGCAACGCTGCATTTTACAAAGGTAGTAAATGGTGAGAAAGCAGAGTTTCATCTTTGCGAAAAGTGTGCGCAGGAGAAAGGTGAAATGTTCATGCTTGGCAGCGGATCCGGTTTTTCAATAAATAATTTGCTGGCAGGCCTGCTGAATATTGAACCTGCGTTTCAGGGATCGAATCAGGATCCTTTCCAGCAGGAGAAGGTGTTGCAGTGTGAACAATGTTCCATGACCTTTCAGCAGTTTATTAAAGTAGGGAGATTTGGATGTGCTCGTTGCTATGAAACCTTTAAAGAACATCTGAATCCTATACTTAGAAGGCTGCACAGCGGGAATTCCTCACATAACGGAAAAATTCCTGCAAGAATAGGCGGAACTATTCATTTACGAAGGAATATTGACGAATTGAAACATAAGTTAAAAGAAATGATTGGCCAAGAAGAGTTTGAAAAAGCGGCAGAATTAAGAGACGAAATAAGGAAGCTGGAAAAACAGCTCAATGCCAATCATGAGGGAGGGGAATAAGCTTGTCGCTGGAACGTTTCATGAATCAAGCTATTAGCTCCTGGATGAGTGCTGAAGGCCCCGATTCCGATATTGTCTTAAGTTCGCGAATCAGGCTCGCTCGCAATATTAAACAATATAAATTTCCAACTTTATTTTCAAACGAAGAAGCAAAAGCGGTTATCCAAAAAGTGAGTGAAAGGGTGGAGCATTCTTCTCTTTCAAAACTAGGAGAGTTGGAACTCCTATTAATGGATGAACTTCAGCCTCTTCAAAAAAGAGTATTAATGGAAAAACACCTAATTAGTCCACATCTTGCTGAGAATTCAACTCATGGTGCCTGCCTTCTTTCAGAAAATGAAGAGGTAAGCATTATGATTAATGAAGAAGACCATATACGGATTCAATGTTTGTTTCCAGGGTTTCAGCTTTTGGAAGCCTTAAGTATGGCAAATAAAATAGATGATTGGCTGGAGGAAGAAGCCGATTATGCTTTTGATGAAAATGTTGGCTTTTTAACAAGCTGCCCGACAAATGTAGGGACTGGTCTTAGAGCATCCGTTATGATGCATTTGCCGGGTCTTGTGCATACCCAGCAAATGAACCGGATTATTCCGGCGATTAATCAGCTTGGCTTAGTAGTTAGAGGAATTTACGGTGAAGGCAGCGAAGCATTAGGAAACATCTTTCAAGTTTCAAACCAGATCACACTCGGAAAATCAGAAGAGGATATCGTAGAGGATTTGAAAAGTGTTGTCAGCCAGCTAATTTCACAGGAAAGATCAGCAAGGGAAGCATTAGCAAAGACTTCTAACATACAATTAGAAGACAGAGTCTTCCGCTCTTATGGCGTTTTATCAAATTGCCGAATTATTGAATCAAAGGAAGCCGCTCAATGCTTATCCGATGTTCGCCTGGGAATAGATATGCAGTATATAAAAAACATATCAAAAAATATTTTAAATGAGCTGATGATCCTGACACAGCCCGGCTTTTTGCAGCAATATGCAGGCGGGCCGCTTAGGCCTCATGAACGCGATATCCGCAGGGCTTCATTAATCAGGGAAAGATTAAAAATGGAAGATCAAGAGTTAGGAGGATGAAATTATGATGTTCGGACGATTTACGGAAAGAGCTCAGAAGGTATTGGCACTAGCACAGGAGGAAGCAATCCGTTTAGGCCATAATAACATTGGGACAGAACATATCCTGCTTGGACTGGTACGCGAAGGAGAAGGTATAGCCGCAAAAGCCTTATATGCTTTGGGTCTTGGTTCTGAGAAGATTCAAAAAGAGGTTGAAAATCTAATAGGCAGGGGACAGGATGCTTCCCAGACTATCCATTATACACCGCGCGCTAAAAAGGTAATTGAGCTATCCATGGATGAAGCCAGAAAGCTTGGACACTCTTATGTTGGTACCGAACATATCCTGCTGGGACTTATCCGTGAAGGAGAAGGCGTAGCAGCAAGAGTTCTCAATAATCTTGGAGTCAGTCTTAATAAAGCGCGCCAGCAGGTGCTGCAGCTGTTGGGCAGCAATGAGTCAGGCGGCCATCAAGGTGGTTCTGCTGCTAATGCCAATACGCCAACTCTTGATGGATTAGCCCGTGATCTAACAGCTATTGCAAGGGAAGGAAGCTTGGATCCAGTAATTGGGCGCAGCAAAGAAATTCAGCGTGTCATTGAAGTATTAAGTCGACGCACGAAAAATAACCCGGTTCTTATTGGTGAGCCAGGGGTTGGTAAAACAGCAATTGCAGAGGGTTTGGCACAGCAAATCATTAACAATGAAGTGCCGGAAACGCTTCGTGATAAAAGGGTTATGACGCTTGATATGGGTACAGTTGTTGCAGGTACCAAATATCGAGGTGAATTTGAGGACCGCCTGAAAAAGGTGATGGATGAAATCAGGCAGGCGGGTAACATTATTTTATTCATTGATGAGCTTCATACTTTAATAGGAGCAGGTGGAGCTGAAGGTGCCATTGATGCGTCAAATATCTTAAAGCCATCTCTTGCTCGCGGTGAACTTCAGTGTATTGGGGCAACTACACTTGATGAATATAGAAAATACATTGAAAAGGATGCAGCGCTTGAAAGACGTTTCCAGCCAATTACGGTTGATGAGCCCACTGCGGAAGAATCCGTACAGATTCTGGAGGGGCTCCGTGACCGCTATGAAGCCCACCATCGCGTAACAATTACAGACGCAGCAATTGCGGCAGCTGTAAAACTTTCAGACCGATATATCTCAGACCGCTTCCTGCCAGATAAAGCGATCGATTTAATAGATGAAGCAGGTTCAAAGGTAAGACTTCGTTCCTATACAACGCCGCCTAACTTAAAAGAGCTTGAAGTTAAGCTGGAGGACGTCAGAAAAGAAAAAGATGCTGCAGTTCAAAGCCAGGAGTTTGAAAAAGCCGCCTCTTTAAGGGATACAGAGCAGCGCCTGCGCGAGCAGCTTGAAGAAACAAAGAAAACGTGGAAAGAAAAACAAGGCAAGGAGAACAGTGAAGTAACTGTAGAGGATATTGCCAATGTAGTTTCCAGCTGGACTGGTATTCCTGTTTCCAAGTTAGCACAAACAGAAACAGAAAAGCTGCTGAATCTGGAGGAAATCCTTCACTCCCGTGTAATTGGGCAGGAGGAAGCTGTTAAGGCCATTTCTAAGGCAGTCCGCCGAGCACGTGCAGGACTTAAAGATCCTAAGCGCCCAATTGGTTCCTTTGTATTCCTTGGACCAACAGGGGTTGGTAAAACAGAATTAGCACGTGCATTAGCCGAAGCGATGTTCGGTGATGAGGATGCCATGATTCGCATCGATATGTCCGAGTACATGGAGAAGCACTCCACCTCCCGTTTGGTAGGATCGCCTCCAGGATATGTTGGCTATGAAGAAGGCGGACAATTAACGGAAAAGGTTCGGAGAAAGCCATATTCAGTTGTTCTTCTGGATGAAATCGAAAAGGCGCATCCAGATGTGTTCAATATCCTATTACAGGTATTGGAAGACGGAAGATTAACAGATTCAAAAGGAAGAACCGTCGATTTCCGCAATACCGTACTTATTATGACGTCCAATGTTGGTGCTGAGGCGCTTAAGCGCAACAAATATGTAGGCTTCAATATTCAGGATGGAGAACAGGATTATAAAGATATGAAAGGGAAAGTAATGGAAGAGATGAAGAAATCCTTCCGTCCGGAATTCCTTAACCGTATCGATGAAATTATTGTTTTCCATGCATTGGAGAGGAAGCATCTTCAGGAGATCGTTACGCTTATGTCTGACACGTTAACAAAACGACTTAAAGAACAGGATATTACACTGGAATTAACAGATGCGGCCAAAGAGAAAATTTCTGTTGAGGGCTATGATCCGGAGTACGGTGCACGTCCGCTCCGCAGAGCGATTCAAAAGCATATAGAGGACCGTTTATCCGAGGAACTGTTAAAGGGAACAGTCCTAACTGGGCAAAGCGTTGTAATAGATGTAAAGGATGGAGAATTTGTTGTTAAAACCGCTGAAGCCAGCGGCACCCCAAACCTTCAAAAATAAATATCTTACATCCAAAGACTGAACACAGCAAAAAGGTACACGTCCCTGTTATACGTGTACCTTTTTGTACTCTTTTGGACATGATCGTTAAAATAAAATATCGCAGTGTTCAAACAGGTTTATTTGGCAGTTTTATGTTAATTTTAAAAGAGATAACGAGGAATATTTAATATATTTCAACATGAAAACATTTTAAGACGCGTGAAAAAGGGAATAGAGGAGTAAACTGCACTACTAGCACCACTGGCTTCTCTGCAAAGTCCGGTAACGTTTAAGATTCCTTTATGGCGGCTGAAATGGATGTTCAGAGAAGGAGAAGAAGGATGGCTAAAAGAAAAACAAAGTTTATGTGCCAGGAATGCGGCTATGAATCACCAAAATGGATGGGGAAATGTCCGGGATGCGGCCAGTGGAATACCATGGTCGAAGAAGTGGAAAAGCCGGCATCAACCAGAAGAGGAGCTTTTGCCCATTCACAAGGATCAGCTATAGCTGCGAAAGCAACACCTATTACATCAATAGAAACTGTGAGCGAACCGCGTATTTACACTGATTTACATGAATTAAACCGAGTATTGGGCGGCGGAATTGTCCGTGGTTCTCTCGTGTTAATTGGAGGAGACCCTGGTATCGGGAAATCAACGCTTCTTCTTCAGGTTTCATCACAGCTGGCGAATAAGAAGCATTCAGTTTTATATATATCAGGTGAAGAATCGATGCGCCAGACAAAGCTTCGTGCTGATCGCTTAGGCGTTTCTTCGGAAAGTTTGATGGTTTATTCGGAAACAAGTCTTGATGAAATCAGCAGAACGATTGATAGTGTAGATCCTGACTTTGTTATTATCGACTCCATTCAAACGATCTTCCATCCGGAAGTCACATCCGCACCCGGAAGTGTGTCACAGGTAAGGGAATGTACAGCCGAACTGATGAGGATTGGCAAAACAAAGGGCATCGCCATTTTTATCGTTGGGCATGTTACAAAAGAAGGATCGATCGCAGGTCCAAGACTTTTAGAACATATGGTTGATACGGTTTTATACTTTGAAGGCGAGCGCCATCATACATACCGAATCTTACGGGCTGTAAAAAACAGGTTTGGATCAACAAATGAAATGGGCATTTTTGAAATGAAGGAATTTGGGCTTGAGGAAGTCGCAAATCCATCGGAAATTTTCCTTGAAGAACGATCTCAGGGGGCAGCGGGTTCCACAGTGGTGGCTTCGATGGAGGGGACAAGGCCTGTACTGGTTGAAATTCAGGCACTGATTTCACCAACGAGCTTTGGTAACCCAAGGCGTATGGCTACGGGAATTGACCATAATCGTGTACCGCTTCTTATGGCCGTCCTGGAAAAAAGAGTCGGAATGCTGCTGCAAAATCAGGATGCGTACCTGAAAGTAGCAGGAGGAGTAAAGCTTGATGAACCGGCTATTGATTTAGCAATTGCTGTAAGTATCGCTTCAAGTTTTCGGGATAAACCAACAAAAGCGACTGATTGCATTATTGGCGAAGTAGGGCTGACAGGAGAGGTCCGCAGAGTGTCAAGAATTGAACAAAGGGTACAAGAAGCGGCAAAGCTGGGGTTTGAGAGGGTCATTATGCCTGCGAATAATCTTGGAGGCTGGAGTGCGCCGAAAGGGATTGAATTAATCGGAGTAAATTCTGTCAGTGAAGCACTAAAGGCTGCGTTAGGAGGATAAAGATGGAGACAAAAAAATTGGGCGAAAAAACAATGAGCGAAATCCTTCAATTTATGGCTCCGGGTACACCTATCAGGGAAGGAATTGATAATGTCCTTCGCGCCAATACTGGCGGCTTAATTGTTTTAGGATCAAAAGAAAAGATGAATAGCATTGTGGATGGGGGCTTTTTGATCAATTGTCCATTCACACCAAGTTATTTGTATGAGCTGGCTAAAATGGATGGAGCCATTATTTTAAATGAAGAAGGGAATAAAATATTAATTGCCAATGCCCAGCTTGTTCCTGATCCAGGTGTTCCTTCCACAGAAACAGGAATGCGGCATCGGACTGCTGAAAGAGTTGCCAGGCAGACGGGTGCTTTGGTGATTGCCATTTCCCAACGGCGCAATGTCATTACATTGTATAAGGGGCATTCACGTTATGCATTAAGGGATATTGGCGTTATTCTAACGAAAGCAAATGTTGCCGTTCAGACACTTGAAAAGTATAAAGTGGTTCTTGAACAAAGTATAGGCAACCTGAGCATTTTGGAATTTGAGGAACTTGTTACATATAGTGATATCCTTCATGTTTTTCATAATATTGAAATGGTGCTGCGCATTAAAAATGAACTTCTAACCTATTTAAGCGAACTAGGAACAGAGGGAAGGCTTATTCGGCTTCAAATGAATGAACTGTTAACAGAGCTTGAAAGAGAAGCAGAGTGGATTATCAGAGATTATGCCCAGTCAAAAGATATTGATTCCAGGGATACGATTATTAAGCTTCAGGAACTTTCCAAGGGGGAAATGCTTGAGGACTCAGTAATCCTAAAGCTTTTAGGCTATAACGGTTATATTCACACGGAGGAATTCAAATGTCCCCGCGGCTATCGGGTGCTGAATAAAGTCCCGCGCCTTCCGCCTATTATTATTGAAAATCTAATAAATCGTTTCGAAGAGTTTCCTAATATTATTGCGGCATCCGTAGAGGATCTGGATGAAGTGGAAGGAATTGGAGAAGTAAGGGCCAGAAAAATTAAGGAAGGGCTTAAGCTTATAAAAGAACAGGTTTTTGCAGACCGGCAGCTATAACAGACCATTGAACTATGTAAAAGGTTATGCTAAAATGGTAAGTTATTTATTTGACAGTTTATTGCCAATGATGCTACCCTTAGGTTGTATCAAGGTATAAAATATGCAGCAAATGTATCTTCATTTAGATGCATTATTAGTATCCTAAAATAACTTTTGATTAGAAAGATAAAAATCTCTGTAATTGAAGGTTTCAATTTTGGGAATTTGTTTATAATGAGTAAAAGGAGGTGAAGGAATGTTAAGACGTATTGTACAGGCATGCTTCCTTATTATCGGGGTAACGCTTGGTATATTTTTGATTCCTGACTTATTAAAATTAATTAATTTAAACGACATTCCTCTTTTAAATAATCCATATGTGTCCGCCATTTTAGGTGCTATTATTTTTTATCTTATAACTTTTTGGGCGGTTGATCATGTCGTCAATTTTGTGAGATGGGCAGAAGAATCACTCGTAAAAGTACCTATAACTGATATTATATTCGGAAGTGTCGGCCTTGTTTTTGGATTAGTTATTGCTTTTTTAATCGGATACGCGCTGAATGCGATTGAGGTTCCCATCCTGAATACAGTGGCACCGATTGTATTGACATTGCTGTTTGGCTACCTTGGTTTTCAGGTGGGATTTAAAAAGCGCGATGAACTTTTAACCTTGTTTACAAGCAAGAAAAAGAAAACAGGTGAAGAAGAGCCAGAGCCGGAAACAGCGGCTAAAAACGAGCTTAAAATTCTTGATACTAGCGTTATTATTGACGGGCGTATCGCTGATATCTGCCAAACCGGTTTCCTGGAGGGCACGATTGTTATTCCGCAGTTTGTGCTGGAAGAGCTTCAGCATATTGCTGATTCATCAGATGTATTAAAACGCAACCGCGGACGAAGAGGGCTGGATATTTTAAACAGAATCCAAAAAGAGCTTTCCATTAAAGTTGAGATTTATGAAGGTGACTTTGAAGAGATTCAGGAAGTTGACAGCAAGCTTGTTAAACTTGCGAAAATAACAAATGGTGTGGTTGTAACCAATGACTTTAACTTAAACAAAGTTTGTGAATTGCAAAAGGTGGCTGTCCTGAATATTAATGACCTGGCTAACGCCGTGAAGCCTGTTGTGCTTCCTGGCGAAGAAATGAAGGTGCAGGTAATTAAAGATGGGAAGGAACAGAACCAGGGAATTGCTTACCTGGATGATGGCACTATGATCGTTGTTGAAGAGGGACGCAACTATATCGGCAAACATATTGATGTTCTTGTCACAAGCGTTCTGCAGACATCAGCGGGAAGAATGATCTTTGCAAAACCCAAGCTTTTAGAAAAAGCTTTATAATGTACGCTCAAAAAAAGTAGGACAGATTGTGCCGGGGAATGATTTTCCCCCGCCTTTTTGCCCTACCTTTTTTAGGAGATAGGAGTAATCTTATGAGTTACCAAGTAATCCTGCCAGCTGCTGGCCAGGGAAAAAGAATGGGAGCAGGAAAGAATAAACTTCTGCTGAAGATCGGTGAGATACCTGTTTTTATACATACTTTAAGAGTCTTTGAGAATGATTCAGAATGCGCAGGCATTTATTTGGCGATAAACCCACAGGATGAGGAAGAGATACGGGTTCTCTTAACAGAGCATAATATCACAAAAGTAACTGCACTGATTCCTGGCGGAGAGGAAAGGCAGCATAGTGTTTATAATGCCGCAAAAGCAGTGGCTGGTGAAGGGATTGTACTTGTCCATGACGCCGCCCGCCCTTTTATAACCCAGGACTTGCTGAGGCCGCTTGTGAAGATGGCGGAAAAAAAGGGGGCTGCTGTTTTGGCTGTCCCGCTAAAAGACACGGTTAAAAAAGCAGATGGAAACTTGATCGCAGAAACTCTTGAACGTTCCTGCCTGTGGGCTGTTCAAACTCCGCAGGCTTTTCGTATTTCTGCCTTAAAAGAAGCTCACCAGAAAGCGGAAGAAGAGCATTTTTTTGGCACAGATGATGCCAGCCTTGTGGAGCGGTTAGGCAAAGAAGTGATGATTGTTGAGGGAAGTTACGATAATATTAAGTTGACAACACCTGAAGATATATATTTTGCTGAAGCGATAATGAAGAAAAGAAAGAATAAGCAATAGCCTTTGGGACGATATTGCTCATCAATAAAAAGAAAAAGGGGATTAGAATATGTTTCGGATTGGACAAGGTTTTGATGTTCATCAATTCGCTGAAGGGCGCCCTTTGATCCTTGGCGGAATAGAGATACCATATGAGAAAGGGCTACTCGGCCACTCGGATGCGGATGTACTGCTGCATACTATTGCTGATGCTTGTCTTGGTGCCATCGGTGAAGGTGATATTGGGCGGCATTTTCCTGATACAGATCCTGAATTTAAGGATGCTGATTCAGCAAAATTACTTGAGTATATATGGGGGATTGTAAAAGAAAAAGGGTATGAGCTAGTGAATGCAGATTGCACGATTATTGCCCAAAAGCCAAAGATGGCTCCCCATATTGGCAAAATGCAGGAGCGGATTGCTCAGCTTCTGGAAACTGAAGCCGTAAATATCAATGTAAAAGCAACAACAACCGAGAAGCTTGGTTTTACAGGAAGAGAAGAAGGGATTGCTTCACAGGCAGTTGTTTTGCTGATAAAGAAAGACAACTAAAAAATTCTTTCAGATGAAAATCCAGAGTGTTAAAATATAGCTTATCGCAGTCTAACGGGCAGTAAGACTCTGAGGATAAGCAGCGTGACGTCATGTCGCAGCGTCTCACCAGCAGGTCCTGTGCGTCGAAAACCCCAACTGATTGAGTTTCACTTTATCGAGATTTTGAGGAGGCAATAATTATGTCAAACGAAATCCGCGTTCGCTACGCTCCGAGCCCAACCGGGCACTTACATATCGGAAACGCGAGAACCGCGCTATTCAACTACTTATTCGCAAGAAGTAAAGGCGGGAAGTACATTATCCGCATTGAAGATACAGATAAAAAACGCAATATTGAAGGCGGAGAGGAAAGTCAGCTTCATTATTTGAAATGGCTCGGAATTGATTGGGACGAGAGCATTGACAAAGAAGGCGAATATGGTCCATACCGCCAATCTGAAAGAAATCATATCTATGAAACATACTATAAGGAATTACTTGATAAAGGGCATGCCTATAAATGCTATTGTACGGAAGAAGAACTGGAAGCTGAGCGTGAAGCCCAGTCTGCTAAGGGTGATACACCTGCTTATTCAGGTAAATGCCGTCATTTGACAGCGGAAGAAAGAGCTGCTCTGGAAGCAGAAGGCAGAAAGCCGAGCATCCGCTTCTTAGTGCCAAAAGGCAAGGTGTTAAAATTCAATGATATGGTAAAAGGCGAGGTATCATTCGAATCAGATGGCTTTGGCGATTATGTAATCGTCAAGAAGGACGGCACACCTACTTATAATTTTGCGGTAGCAGTGGATGACCACCTAATGAAAATCTCTCATGTTCTGCGCGGCGATGACCATATCTCCAATACGCCCAAGCAGCAGATGATTTATGAGGCATTGGGTTGGGGAATTCCTAAGTTTGGCCATATGACTTTGATTGTCAATGAAAGCCGTAAAAAGCTAAGCAAGCGTGATGAGACAATTATTCAGTTTATCGAACAATATGAAGAGTTGGGCTATTTACCTGAGGCTCTTTTTAACTTTATTGCTTTGCTTGGCTGGTCTCCAGCTGGAGAGGAAGAAGTATTCTCCAAGGAAGAATTCATTGGAATCTTTGATGAAAGCCGTTTATCCAAATCACCTGCTTTGTTTGATAAGCAAAAGCTAACCTGGATGAACAATCAGTATATTAAGAAGCTGGATAAAGATCGTTTAGTGGCCATTTCTGCGCCTCATTTAGTTAAAGCCGGAAAAATCAGCGAAAACTGGAATCAGGAAAACGAACAATGGGTTCGAAGCCTAATTACTCTTTACCAGGAAAAAATGAGCTTTGGCGCTGAGATTGTGGAACTATCGGAACTGTTCTTCACAGAAGAAATGACCGTAGATGAAGAAGCCAAGGCGGTTCTTGCGGAAGAGCAAGTACCTGAAGTGCTATCTGCCTTTTTGAAGGAAATAGAAACACTTGCAGAGTTCAAAGCTGATGAAATTAAAGCAGCAATGAAGGCTGTCCAAAAGGCAACAGGTCATAAGGGCAAAAAGCTATTCATGCCAATCCGCTCTGCAACAACCGGGCAAACGCATGGCCCTGATCTGCCTCAAGCAATCGAGCTTTTAGGAAAAGAAAAAGTAAAAAGCCGTTTGATGAGCATTATTGGTTAACATCTTGGAGAAAATGTAATATAGTATAAAGTAAAACTTACCTCAGCAGAGGCTTGCCCCCGCTGAGGTAAGTTGAGGCCCGTTATGATGCGGGTCACTCAGACGTTGCCGCAGAGTGACGATATTGTCTGAGTTCTGCTATACGGGCTTTTAGGGGCAGTTGACCCCGGTCGGATTATTTTAATTACAAAAACGATTTTCCTGCAAGGGGGCGTATTGCCCGTTAATGCGGGATAAAGTAATTTCATAAATGAAAGTGTTGAAGAGGAAAAGTAAGAAAAAGAAGCTTTTTAGAGAGAACCATCACCGGCTGAAAGTGGTTTAAGCCTCTCTTTTTCCGAAGTGCGCCTCTGAGCCCCATATCGAACGGATGAAACATCCTTCCCAGATAATAATTCTCGGTGAATGCATGTTTCTCAAGTAGATTTGGGCGGAGCTCCTTCCGTTAACAGGTTAAAGTTGAGACTTCTGTGAAGTCTAAACAGAGTGGAACCGCGTGTAAAGCGTCTCTGTCCTATTGTGGCAGGGGCGCTTTTTCATTTTCTTTAGGCTAAGTTAAAGCTCATTATTGATTTTGGCACTCTATTGATTAGAGCGAAATCAACAGGCGGATATAAAGGGAAATACAGCCTATTTCCCAGAAAATATTATATGGGGAAAATACCTGGCCTTCTTAGGCCGTATATAAAAAATAAATGAAGATTATGTTAGGAGGGGAAAGAACGATGTTTGCAAGAATGAAGGAAGACATCGAAGTAGTATTTGAACAAGACCCGGCGGCAAGAAGCTATTTGGAAGTAATATTAACGTATTCTGGGCTTCATGCGATTTGGTCACACCGTATTGCCCATGCGCTTTTTAAGCGGAAGTTTTATTTCCTTGCAAGAGTTGTTTCCCAAATCAGCCGCTTTTTCACAGGAATTGAAATCCATCCTGGCGCAAAAATCGGAAGACGTTTTTTTATCGATCATGGCATGGGTGTAGTAATCGGGGAAACGTGCGAAATCGGAGATAACGTAACTGTTTTTCAGGGTGTTACACTAGGCGGAACCGGTAAAGAAAAAGGAAAGCGGCATCCAACTATTCAAGACAATGCGCTAATTGCTACCGGGGCGAAAGTTCTTGGTTCCATAACCATTGGGGAAAATTCAAAAGTAGGTGCAGGGTCAGTTGTCCTCCATGAGGTTCCGCCCAATTCAACTGTAGTCGGTATTCCTGGCAGAGTGAAAATACGGGATGGTGTGAAAGTGAAAAAGGACTTAAATCATACGGATCTTCCGGATCCAATTGCAGACCGTTTCAAGGAAATGGAAAATGAACTGCAAGCTTTAAAAAGTGAAGTTGAGACCTTAAGGAAAGAAAGGAGCCAGGTGCATGGCCATTCAGATTTATAATACACTTACACGGCAAAAAGAAGAGTTTATCCCGTTAGAAGAGGGAAAAGTGAAAATGTATGTGTGCGGACCAACCGTATATAACTATATCCATATAGGGAATGCCCGTCCGCCAATTGTATTTGATACAGTAAGGAGATATCTTGAATTTCGTGGTTATGATGTTCAGTATGTCTCCAATTTTACAGATGTTGATGATAAGCTGATTCGTGTAGCCAATGAGCTTGGAGAGGATGTTCCAAGCATTGCGGAACGTTTTATCAAGGCTTACTTTGAAGATGTTTCAGCACTTGGCTGCAGACAGGCGGATGTCCATCCGAGAGTGACCGAAAGCATGGAAATTATTATTGATTTTATCCAGACCTTGATTGACAAAGGCTATGCTTATGAGTCAGAGGGGGATGTGTATTACCATACTCGTAAATTCGATGGATATGGAAAACTCTCACACCAGTCCATTGACGAATTGCGAGTCGGAGCCCGTATTGCAGTCGGAGAAAAGAAACAGGATTCCCTTGATTTTGTGCTTTGGAAAGCAGCGAAGGAAGGGGAAATTTCCTGGGATAGCCCATGGGGGAACGGAAGGCCTGGCTGGCATATTGAATGCTCTGCTATGGCAAAGAAATATCTGGGGGATACCATTGATATTCATGCTGGCGGACAGGATTTGGCTTTCCCGCACCATGAAAATGAAATTGCACAGTCGGAAGCATTGACAGGCCAAACATTTGCCCGTTATTGGATGCATAATGGCTATATTAATATAGACAATGAAAAAATGTCTAAATCACTTGGAAATTTCGTTTTGGTTCATGACATTATCCAAAAGCATGACCCTCAGGTTCTAAGATTTTTTATGCTTTCTGTACACTACAGGCATCCAATCAATTACAGTGACGAATTGCTTGAAAATACACGCTCAGGGCTTGAGAGAATCAAAACGTCTTATCAAAATTTAAAACACCGCAAGGAAACAAGCGTAAACCTGCCTGACAACAATCAGGAGTGGATTGGTAAAATAACCGCTCTTCATGAACAATTCATTAAAGATATGGATGATGATTTTAACACAGCCAATGCGGTTTCCATCTTATTTGAGCTATCAAAATTAGCAAATTATTATTTGATGGAGAAGAACACTGCTGTTGAAGTGATTGACACATTCACGAATGAGTTTGAAACACTATTTGAAGTTTTGGGCCTTTCTCTTGAGGAAGCCAATGGGGAACTTTTGGATGAGGAGATCGAGCAGTTAATCGAACAGCGTCAGCAGGCCAGAAAAGAACGCAATTTTGTACTGGCTGACAAGATCCGCGACGAGCTGAAAGAGATGAATATCATCCTTGAAGATACACCGCAGGGAATTAGATGGAAAAGAGGCTAAAGGATGCTTCACTATGATAATAAAGTAGATGAAAAACAATTGAATAGTCTTGCTTTGGCGTATATGGGGGATGCTGTTTTTGAAACCTATATACGCCACCATCTGATACAAAACGGACGAGTCAGGCCTCACCTTCTGCACAAGGAGGCAACATGGTATGTTTCCGCAAAAGCACAATCCATGATCATACATGAATTGATTAATTTCGATATTCTGACGGAAGAGGAATTGGCGGTTGTGCGCAGGGGCAGGAATGCCAAATCTGGTTCTGTCCCAAAAAATACCGATGTACAAACGTACAGGTACAGTACGGCTTTTGAATCCTTGATCGGATATTTGTTTTTATCCGAACGTAAAAAGCGGATGGAAGAACTTATTATAAAATCAATTAAATTAGTCGAGGAGAAGAAAGGAGGAGCGGTAAAATGAGCCAGGATTTTATCATTGGAAAAAACCCTGTTATTGAAGCATTAAAATCAGAGAGGGATATTAATAAGATATTTATTGCTGAAGGTTCGCAAGGCGGCCAGATGCAGCAGGTGATCGGTTTGGCAAAATCAGCCGGTGTGCTTGTCCAGTTTGTCCCTAAAAAGAAAATTGATCAGATGGCAGAAGGCAACCATCAGGGAGTCATTGCGCAGGTTGCTGCGTATCAGTATGCAGAGATCGACGACCTTTTCGCAGCAGCTGAAAAGAAAAACGAATCCCCATTCTTTCTATTGCTTGATGAGATCGAAGACCCACATAACCTCGGATCCATTATGAGAACGGCCGATGCTGTCAGGGCACATGGAATTATTATTCCGAAGAGGAGGGCTGTGGGGCTTACCGCAACTGTGGCCAAGGCATCCACTGGAGCGATTGAGTATATTCCCGTCGTGCGCGTTACCAATATGGCAAGAACCATTGATGAATTGAAAGAAAGAGGCGTATGGATTGCGGGTACAGATGCGAAAGGGAAAGAAGATTACCGCCAATTCGATGGAACGATGCCAATAGGGCTTGTTATCGGAAGTGAAGGAAAAGGCATGGGCCGGCTTATTCGGGATAAATGTGATTTTCTTATCCAATTGCCAATGGCTGGACATGTTACCTCGCTAAATGCATCAGTTGCGGCTGCTCTTCTTATGTATGAGGTTTATCGGAAACGGCATCCTCTTGAGGGATAAAAATGGACATCCTTATTGTTGACGGGTACAACATAATTGGTGCTTGGCCAGAACTCAGGGAGCTGAAAGATAAAGATTTATCGTCTGCCAGAGACCGCCTGATTGAAAAAATGGCCGAGTACCAGGGATATTCCGGTTACAGAGTCATAGTTGTTTTTGATGCCCACTATGTAAAGGGAACAGAAAAAAAATTTAAGAATTCAAAAGTAGATGTAATTTTTACCAGAAACAATGAAACAGCCGATGAGCGCATTGAAAAATTGGCGATCGATTTAAGCAACATTAAAACGCAAATCCATGTAGCCACTTCAGATTTTACAGAGCAATGGGTCATCTTTGGCCAAGGCGCTCTAAGGAAGTCTGCAAGAGAATTGCTTAATGAAATGAATCTAATCGAAAGCAGCATCGAAAAAAAGGTTAAAAAAATTCAGCAAAAAAAGCCTGTTTCCAAAATCCCCCTAAGTGATGAAGTGGCAGAAATTTTTGAAAAATGGCGCAGAGGAGGCCAATGAGCGGTTGACGCTTGAAAAAGCCCTGCTGTATAATATTTCTAACCATGCTTGTACGGTCGGGGGGATCCTAGTGAGTGCTGACTTCAAGACAATCGACGAAAATCTAATAGACTTTATTCAGCTTGAGGACGAAGAGTTAGTTGATCTGGTGCATAAAGGAGAAAGTGAAGCACTGGATTATCTGATTCATAAGTATCGCAATTTCGTGCGGGCAAAAGCAAGATCCTATTTTTTAATTGGCGCAGACAAAGAAGACATTGTGCAAGAGGGAATGATTGGTTTATATAAAGCAATCCGTGACTTCAAAGAGGACAAGTTATCCTCCTTTAAAGCATTTGCCGAATTATGCATTACCAGGCAGATTATCACGGCCATCAAAACGGCGACGCGCCAAAAGCATATTCCGCTGAATTCGTATGTTTCTTTGGACAAGCCTATTTATGATGAGGAATCTGACCGAACCTTAATGGATGTAATTTCAGGTGCAAAGGTCATGGATCCTGAAGAGCTTATTATCAATCAGGAAGAGTTTGACCATATCGAAATAAAAATGTCCGAGCTTCTGAGCGATCTGGAAAGAAAAGTGCTTGCCTTATATTTGGACGGGCAGTCTTATCAGGAAATCTCTGAGGAACTCAACCGCCATGTTAAATCCATTGACAATGCCTTGCAGCGTGTTAAAAGAAAGCTGGAAAGATATTTAGAAGTGCGCGAATTTTCATTATAGACATATTTTCCAAACCCGCACTCTTTTTGCAGTTATTGACATGTTTTAGGGAGCGTGTTAAAGTTTTAAGGGCGTAAAGAGACTAGTAGGTGGGAAAATGACTAAAAAAGTAATTTTGGCCTGTTCTGTTTGCGGTTCGAGAAATTATTCCACGGCAGGCAAGAATGATTCTGAAAGGCTGGAACTGAAGAAGTTTTGCAGTACATGCAGTACTCATACGATCCATAGAGAAACAAAGTAGTTTAGATATAGATTAGAAGAAGTACTCTTTTAATAGCCAGAAAGCTTAATGGTGTCTTGCGGACTAGGTGAAGTATGTTATGATGCCGTTTACGTTTTTCTGTTAAAGGATATATCTCTTGAAAGTTGGGGGTTACGAAATGCAGCGCATCGTGAATTTTTTCCGTGAAGTTGGACGAGAAATGAGAAAGGTCAGCTGGCCTAAACGCAAAGAATTAACAAACTATACTGTGACGGTTCTTGCTACAGTTACATTCTTTGCTTTGTTTTTTGCAGTGCTAGACCTGGGTATTTCTGAATTGATTCGTTTTATTCTTGAATAACCCCTGAGTTTCCATGGTATAATGGAGAATAACACAGGAAACATTTGCAAAGCCCGGAAACGGGTTTTTTCATTTGGTCAAAAAATTGTGATGGTAAATAATTTGTTTAATACAGGGAGGGAAGGACGATCAAGTCCTCTTGAATGGAAAAGAATTGGTATGTTGTTCATACGTACTCCGGCTATGAAAATAAAGTAAAAGCCAACTTGGAGAAACGTGTTGAATCTATGGGTATGCAAGACAAAATCTTTCGCGTAGTGGTTCCGGAAGAAGAAGAAACAGAATTGAAAAACGGCAAAAAGAAAGTAGTCAAGCGAAAGGTTTTCCCTGGTTATGTACTAGTGGAAATCGTTATGACAGATGATTCCTGGTATGTTGTGAGGAATACCCCGGGCGTAACCGGATTCGTTGGTTCTGCGGGTTCAGGTTCAAAGCCTACTCCGCTATTGCCGGAAGAAGTGACAAACATCCTTAAGCATATGGGTGTTGAAGAAAAACGATTCGATATCAACTTTGAAATCGGTGAAACGGTTCAAGTCAAAGAAGGGCCGTTTGCAAACTTTACAGGTACCATTGAAGATATTGATAAAGATAAGGCGAAGATCAAAGTGCTTGTCAACATGTTTGGCCGTGATACTCCGGTAGAACTTGATTTTTCACAGATTGAAAAGCTGTAATAAACCGCCAAAAAGCTGGATGCGTTGGCCGGATAATGCCTGCTCTGTGAAAGTACTTTTATATATCTTTGTAAAAAAACTTGAAATCGTCTTTGAAAAGTGATAATATTTCATAGGTCAGTATGTCTCGACAATGAGGCTGGACATTTGTCAAGTTCTTTATCTTAATATAAAGACTATAAGTTGAGTGGGAGGGAATTTCCCTATTACCACATCACGGACTTTAAGGAGGTGTGTCTCGTGGCTAAAAAAGTAATCAAACTTGTTAAGTTACAAATCCCTGCAGGTAAAGCTAACCCTGCACCACCAGTAGGACCTGCACTAGGTCAAGCGGGTGTTAACATCATGGGATTCTGTAAGGAATTTAACGCTCGTACAGCTGAACAAGCTGGCTTAATTATTCCTGTTGAAATCACGGTTTTTGAAGACCGTTCATTTACATTTATTACGAAAACTCCTCCTGCTGCAGTTCTTCTTAAGAAGGCGGCTGGAATCGAGTCTGGTTCTGGTGAACCAAACCGTAATAAAGTAGCAACAGTCAAGCGTGACAAGGTACGCGAGATTGCTGAAACAAAGATGCCTGACCTAAACGCTGCAAGTGTTGAAGCTGCAATGCGTATGGTTGAAGGTACTGCACGCAGCATGGGTATCGTTATCGAAGACTAATCCATGCTTGTAATGTGTGCACTTTGAATGTTGGACAACTGTCCAGCTTCAGAAATTTTAACGCATTTCTGTTTATGATTGAGGTTGCGACGCTGAATTTGGTTTCACTCGCAACCTTTATTCGTGGGAGGTTATTCCGCTAAAACCACATTCAAGGAGGAAATAAAAATGGCTAAAAAAGGTAAGAAGTACGTAGAAGCTGCAAAGCTTATCGATTCTTCAAAAGCTTACCCAATCGACGAAGCGATTGATCTTGCGAAGAAAACTAATTTTGCTAAATTTGATGCAACTGTTGAAGTAGCATTCCGTTTAGGAGTTGACCCTAAGAAAGCTGACCAGCAAATCCGTGGAGCAGTTGTGCTTCCAAACGGAACTGGTAAAACTCAGCGCGTTCTTGTATTCGCTAAGGGTGAAAAGGCGAAAGAAGCAGAAGCTGCTGGAGCAGATTTCGTAGGCGATTCTGAATACATCAACAAAATCAACCAAGGCTGGTTCGATTTTGATGTGATCGTTGCTACACCTGACATGATGGGTGAAGTTGGTAAACTTGGACGCGTATTGGGGCCTAAAGGTTTAATGCCTAACCCTAAAACAGGTACAGTTACTTTTGACGTAGAAAAAGCAGTTAACGAAATCAAAGCAGGTAAAGTAGAATACCGCGTTGACAAAGCTGGAAACATCCACGTGCCAATCGGTAAAGTATCATTCGAAAACGAAAAGCTTGTTGAAAACTTCAACACTATTTTCGATACAATGATGAAAGTTAAGCCTGCAGCTGCTAAGGGAACTTACATGAAGAACGTTTCTGTTACTTCTACTATGGGACCTGGCGTAAAAGTAGATCCTTCATCTGTTGCAGTAAAATAAAAAAAACAATTGACAACATAAAATGCATGTAGTAATATGGATTTTGTTGTGAAAATATAATAACATTTGTGCCGTAGACAGCAGGTGCTGTAAAGCTTAATTTCCTGCCGAGGTATTACGATAGAAATGCTTGTTTAACTTGCTATTGTATACTTCCTCCATGTCTGCTAAGGTGTGGAGGTTTTTTATTGGACGGTATGAATGTAGAAATTCTACAGGAGGTGTAAGGATGAGCAGCGTTATCGAACAAAAGAAACAAATTGTAGAAGAAATTGCTGATAAATTTAAATCAAGTTTATCAACAGTTGTTGTCGACTACCGTGGTCTTACTGTTGCTGAAGTTACTGAACTTCGTAAACAACTTCGTGAAGCTGGCGTAGAATTCAAAGTATACAAGAATTCAATGACTCGCCGTGCTGCTGAAGCTGCTGAACTTTCCGGTTTAAACGATTCTTTAACTGGTCCTAACGCAATTGCGTTCAGCACAGAAGATGTAGTTGCTCCAGCGAAAATCTTAAATGATTTCGCGAAAAAGCATGAAGCACTTGAAATTAAAGCAGGTGTAATTGAAGGGAATATCGCTTCAGTAGAAGATATTAAAGCTCTTGCTGAACTACCATCACGCGAAGGCTTACTATCTATGCTACTCAGCGTACTTCAAGCACCTATCCGCAATCTTGCTCTTGCTGCAAAAGCTGTTGCAGACCAAAAAGAAGAACAAGGCGCGTAAGTTAACTTTAGCGTTAAACTAATAGACTCAAACCAAATATAAGGAGGAAACATTATCATGACTAAAGAACAAATCATTGAAGCAGTTAAATCTATGACTGTTTTAGAACTAAACGACTTAGTAAAAGCAATCGAAGAAGAATTTGGTGTAACTGCTGCTGCTCCTGTAGCAATGGCTGGTGGAGCTGCTGCTGGCGGTGCTGCTGAAGAACAAACTGAATTTGACGTAATTCTTAATTCTGCAGGCGACCAAAAAATCAAGGTTATCAAAGTTGTTCGTGAAATCACAGGTCTTGGACTTAAAGAAGCGAAAGAACTTGTTGATAACACTCCTAAAGCTCTTAAAGAAGGCGTTTCTAAAGAAGATGCTGAAGAAGTTAAAGCTAAGCTTGAAGAAGTTGGAGCTGGCGTTGAAGTTAAGTAATATAATTGATGAAAAGCCCGCTGCTTAGGCGGGCTTTTTATTTTGCAATCAAGTGAAAAGTATATACTTTTATATTTTGAGACCGTCTGATTTCTATCTCTATTAATATAAGGTCTTAAGATTTTTGCTTTTTAAAAAGCAATCCTTTATAATTCGTTCGAAAACACTTTATTGTTGTTCTCCGAAATTCTTCAATTGATATTCTCCTATGGAGGTGATTTCATGTCCGAACACTATTATTCCCAAACACAAAAAGTCGAAAGCAGTCCCAAAACCTGGAGTTATACCCTGAAGGATCAATCATTCCGCTTTAAAACAGATAATGGCGTTTTTTCAAAGAATGAAGTGGATTTTGGTTCAAGACTATTAGTTGAAACCTTTGAACACCCGGAGGTCGAGGGGAACATTCTTGATGTTGGCTGCGGGTACGGGCCTATCGGGCTGACAGCAGCGAAACTTATGCCGGAACGGACTGTACATATGGTCGATGTAAATGAGAGGGCGCTTGGATTGGCAAAAGAGAATGCTGAGTTAAATGGCATCAAAAATGTGTTAATCTATGAAAGCGACCGCCTTGAAAATGCAAAAGGAAATAAGTTCGCTGCAATCCTGACAAACCCGCCGATCAGAGCAGGTAAAAAAGTTGTTCATGATATTTTTGAGCAAAGCTTTGAAGCGCTGCTATCCGAAGGGGATCTATGGGTGGTCATCCAGAAAAAGCAGGGAGCACCTTCTGCTATCGATAAACTGACAGAGCTGTTTGGCGAGGTTGAGACTGTGGAAAAGAAAAAAGGCTATTTTATTTTAAAAGCAAAAAAAGATTGACTTGACTTTTTCGCTATGATAGTATTGTAAAATGCCAACATATTATATTTCTATTTATAACTAAATTTAACTAATAGTTGTATAAATTTGGTTTTAATGGGAAAGCTAACAAAATAATAGTCGTATTGTGAAAATGTGGTTTTTGAAGTGAAAACCCTTTTTCTTTTTGTCTTATAAGAATGGATGTTTGGCTTACGTTCCCGCTTTTCTTATAGGATGATAATAAATTGCTATTAGCAACAATAACGCTTGATTTGAGGGGTGAATCAGTTGACAGGTCAACTAGTTCAGTATGGACGACACCGCCAACGTAGAAGTTACGCACGAATCAGTGAAGTTTTAGAATTACCAAATCTAATCGAAATCCAAACCTCTTCTTATCAATGGTTTCTTGATGAGGGTTTACGAGAAATGTTCCATGATATTTCTCCGATTGAAGACTTTACTGGTAATTTGTCGCTTGAATTTATTGATTACAGCCTTGGCGAACCAAAATATTCCGTTGAGGAATCGAAAGAACGAGATGTTACATATTCTGCACCTTTACGTGTGAAAGTGCGTCTTGTAAACAAAGAAACAGGCGAAGTTAAAGACCAGGATGTCTTTATGGGTGACTTCCCGCTTATGACAGAGACAGGTACGTTCGTTATTAATGGAGCGGAACGTGTCATTGTATCCCAGCTTGTACGTTCACCGAGCGTATATTTCAGTGGAAAGCTTGATAAAAACGGGAAAAAAGGATATACCGCAACCGTAATCCCGAACCGCGGCGCCTGGCTTGAGTATGAAACTGATGCCAAAGACGTCGTATACGTCAGAATAGATCGTACTCGGAAACTGCCCGTTACGGTTCTTTTGCGTGCACTTGGGTTCGGCTCTGATCAAGAGATCATCGATTTGATTGGAGACAACGAGTACATTCGCAACACTCTCGAAAAAGATAATACCGAAAGCACGGATAAGGCATTGCTTGAAATTTATGAACGCCTTCGTCCTGGTGAGCCGCCGACAGTCGATAATGCGAAGAGCTTGCTTGTTTCAAGATTTTTCGATCCAAAACGCTATGATTTAGCTAATGTCGGCCGTTACAAAATTAATAAAAAGCTTCATATTAAAAACCGTTTATTTGGCCAGAAACTAGCTGAAACACTTGTGGATCCAGAAACAGGCGAAATTATTGCGGAAAAAGGCGTTACTCTTGATCGCCGTACATTGGACCGCATTCTTCCGAATTTGGAGAAAGATATCGGTTTTAAAACAGTTAGCCTTTTAGGCGGAGTAGTAGATGATGATGTATTGCTGCAATCCATCAAGATTTACGCGCCAAACGAAGACGGAGAAAAGGTCATTAATGTGATTGGAAATGCCTATGTTGAAGAAGCAGTGAAAAACATTTCTCCTTCAGACATTATTGCTTCAATCAGTTATTTCTTTAATCTTCTTCACTCTGTGGGAGATACTGATGATATTGACCATCTTGGAAACAGACGCCTTCGTTCCGTTGGCGAACTATTGCAAAACCAGTTCCGTATTGGTTTATCCCGTATGGAGCGTGTTGTCCGCGAGAGAATGTCTATTCAAGATACAAATACAATTACACCTCAGCAGCTGATTAACATTCGTCCGGTAATTGCTTCAATTAAAGAGTTCTTCGGAAGCTCTCAGTTGTCCCAGTTCATGGACCAAACAAATCCGCTTGCTGAATTAACACATAAACGCCGTCTTTCAGCGTTAGGGCCTGGCGGATTGACTCGTGAACGTGCCGGTTTTGAAGTGCGTGACGTTCACTACTCTCACTATGGCCGTATGTGTCCGATTGAAACGCCTGAGGGACCTAACATTGGATTGATCAACTCCTTATCTTCATTCGCGAAGGTGAACCGTTTTGGATTCATTGAAACACCTTATCGCCGCATCGATCCTGAGACAGGAAAAGTTACTTCCCGCATCGACTATCTAACAGCTGATGAAGAGGATAACTATGTAGTTGCTCAGGCGAATGCACTTCTGGGTGATGATGGTTCATTCCTTGATGAAGAAGTAGTTGCCCGTTTCAAGGGTGAAAACACTGTTGTAAAACGCGATCGTGTTGATTACATGGATGTATCGCCTAAGCAAGTAGTTTCTGCAGCGACAGCTTGTATTCCTTTCTTGGAAAACGATGACTCCAACCGTGCCTTAATGGGAGCGAACATGCAGCGTCAGGCTGTGCCTTTGATGCAGCCGGAAGCACCTAGAGTTGGGACTGGTATGGAATACGTATCAGGTAAAGACTCTGGTGCTGCAGTCATCTGTAAACATGAAGGAATTGTTGAGCATGTTGAAGCACGAGAAGTTTGGGTGCGCCGCATTCAAAATGTAGACGGACAGGAAGTAAAAGGCGATCTTGATAAATACAGAATGCTTAAATTTATCCGTTCCAACCAGGGAACATGCTACAACCAGCGTCCAATTGTTGCAGTAGGAAACCGTGTAACTAAGGGAGAAATCCTTGCTGACGGACCTTCAATGGAACTTGGGGAATTAGCCCTTGGACGAAACGTTCTTGTAGCATTTATGACATGGGATGGATATAACTACGAGGATGCGATCATTATGAGTGAGCGTCTCGTAAAAGATGATGTTTATACATCTATCCATATTGAAGAATATGAATCTGAGTCCCGCGATACAAAACTAGGGCCTGAAGAAATTACCCGCGATATCCCTAACGTTGGGGAAGATGCCCTTCGCAACCTTGATGAGCGCGGAATTATCCGTACGGGTGCGGAAGTTAAAGACGGTGATCTGCTAGTTGGTAAAGTTACTCCTAAAGGGGTAACCGAACTAACGGCTGAAGAAAGGCTATTACATGCAATCTTTGGTGAAAAAGCACGTGAAGTCCGCGATACATCCCTCCGTGTGCCACATGGCGGCGGCGGTATTGTACTTGATGTTAAAGTGTTTAACAGGGAAGATGGAGATGAACTTCCTCCAGGTGTGAACCAGCTGGTACGTGTATACATCGTTCAAAAGCGAAAAATCTCTGAAGGGGACAAGATGGCCGGCCGCCATGGTAACAAGGGTGTTATCTCCCGTATTTTGCCGGAAGAAGATATGCCATATTTACCAGACGGCACTCCAGTTGATATCATGTTAAACCCATTAGGGGTTCCATCACGTATGAACATCGGACAGGTGCTTGAGCTTCACCTTGGTATGGCTGCCAGAGCTCTTGGCATTCATGTAGCTTCCCCTGTATTTGATGGTGCCCGTGAGGAAGACGTTTGGTCAACGATTCAAGAAGCAGGCATGGCCCGTGATGCAAAGACTGTCCTTTATGATGGACGCTCCGGCGAGCCGTTTGATAATCGCGTATCAGTAGGCGTCATGTACATGATCAAACTGGCACACATGGTTGATGACAAGCTGCATGCCCGTTCAACTGGACCTTACTCACTCGTTACGCAGCAGCCTCTGGGCGGTAAAGCTCAGTTCGGCGGACAGCGTTTCGGTGAGATGGAGGTATGGGCACTTGAAGCATATGGTGCAGCATATACTCTTCAGGAAATTTTAACGGTCAAATCCGATGATGTGGTAGGACGTGTTAAGACTTACGAGTCAATCGTTAAAGGCGAGAATGTTCCTGAGCCAGGTGTACCTGAGTCATTCAAGGTACTAATCAAGGAACTTCAAAGCTTGGGTATGGACGTTAAGATCCTTTCAGGCGATGAAGAAGAAATTGAAATGCGCGACATGGAGGATGATGAAGAGGTTCAGCAGGCTGAATCACTTACAATTGCCCCGGAAACGCAGAATGTAGAGCAAGTAGTTACCAAAGAATAACTTTCATATAAAAATGGAATCCAAAGTTCCTAAATTTCTTTGCGCTTCGCCTTATCCAGGCGAAGCCGAAGATGAATATGTACCGGCATTCATGCTGCTGTATTGAGCAATAAGGGTAAAACCCGGAGATTAAAAGGGAGGTAGGCCCCTTGCTAGATGTAAACAATTTCGAGTATATGAAGATAGGTCTTGCTTCACCGGATAAGATTCGTTCTTGGTCACACGGTGAGGTCAAAAAACCTGAAACGATTAACTATCGTACATTAAAGCCTGAAAAAGACGGTTTGTTCTGCGAACGCATTTTCGGACCAACAAAGGACTGGGAATGCCACTGTGGAAAATACAAACGCGTCAGATACAAAGGTGTTGTTTGTGATCGATGCGGTGTTGAAGTAACCCGCGCAAAAGTGCGCCGCGAAAGAATGGGCCACATTGAACTTGCTGCTCCTGTATCCCACATTTGGTACTTTAAAGGTATTCCAAGCCGCATGGGTCTTGTTCTTGATATGTCCCCTCGTGCGCTTGAGGAAGTTATCTATTTTGCTTCTTATGTTGTAACTGATCCGGGCGATACGGCTCTTGAAAAGAAGCAGCTGCTTTCTGAAAAAGAATACCGTGCATATCGCGAAAAATACGGAAACAAGTTCCAGGCATCAATGGGTGCTGAATCCATTAAGAAGCTTCTTTCTGATATCGACCTCAACAAGGAAGTAGACACCCTGAAAGAGGAATTGAAAACTGCACAAGGCCAGCGCCGTACTCGTGCTATTAAGCGCCTTGAAGTTCTAGAAGCTTTCCGTGGTTCTGGAAATGAACCTTCCTGGATGATTCTAGACGTTCTGCCGGTTATCCCTCCAGAACTTCGTCCGATGGTACAGCTTGATGGCGGACGTTTTGCAACTTCCGACTTAAATGATTTGTATCGCCGTGTAATAAACAGAAATAATCGCCTAAAGCGGTTATTGGACCTTGGTGCTCCAAGCATTATCGTTCAGAATGAAAAACGCATGCTGCAGGAAGCTGTTGATGCGCTTATTGATAATGGACGACGCGGCAGACCGGTAACAGGACCAGGAAACCGTCCGTTGAAGTCCTTGTCACACATGCTAAAAGGTAAGCAAGGACGATTCCGCCAAAACTTGCTTGGTAAGCGTGTTGACTACTCAGGCCGTTCTGTTATCGTAGTCGGACCAAACTTAAAAATGTATCAGTGCGGGCTTCCGAAAGAAATGGCATTGGAATTATTCAAGCCATTTGTTATGAAAGAATTGGTAGAAAAGGGCTTAGCCCATAACATTAAATCTGCCAAACGCAAAATTGAAAGAGTACAGCCGGAAGTATGGGACGTTCTTGAAAGTGTTATTAAAGAACACCCTGTCTTGCTTAACCGTGCACCGACTCTTCATAGACTTGGTATTCAGGCGTTCGAACCTACATTGGTAGAAGGGCGCGCCATCCGTCTTCACCCTCTTGTATGTACTGCTTATAACGCAGACTTTGATGGTGACCAAATGGCGGTTCACGTACCTTTATCAGCAGAAGCTCAGGCTGAAGCGCGTTTATTAATGCTTGCGGCACAGAACATCCTGAACCCGAAAGATGGAAAACCAGTTGTTACTCCTTCACAGGATATGGTATTAGGTAACTATTACCTTACACTTGAAAGAGCAGGCGCTGTTGGCGAAGGCATGATTTTCAATGATACTAGTGAAGCATTGCTGGCCTACCAAAATGGCTATGTTCATTTGCATACTAGAGTAGCTGTATATGCCGGATCCTTAAATAACCAGACATTTACTGAAGAACAAAATAAAAAGCTCTTGTTAACAACAGTAGGCAAGCTTATTTTCAACGAGATTTTGCCAGAGACATTCCCGTATATCAATGAGCCTACAAAAGAAAATCTTGAAATTGAAACTCCTGAAAAGTACTTTGTAGAGCCTGCCACAGATGTGGCTTCTGTCATCAAGGAAATGCCTCTTGTTGATCCGTTTAAGAAAAAGATTCTTGGTAATATCATTGCGGAAGTATTTAAACGTTTTAAAATTACAGAAACATCCAAAATGCTTGACCGCATGAAAAACCTTGGTTTCAGACACTCCACAAAAGCCGGTATCACTGTCGGTGTAGCAGATATCGTGGTATTAGGTGAGAAGCAGGAGATTATCCAGGAAGCACAGGGCAAGGTTGATAATGTAATGAAACAGTTTAGACGCGGTCTTATTACAGAAGATGAGCGTTATGATCGTGTTATTTCAATCTGGAGTGCGGCGAAGGATAATATCCAGTCCAAGCTGATGAAGTCATTGGATAAATCCAACCCAATCTTTATGATGAGTGACTCGGGTGCCCGTGGTAACGCATCTAACTTCACTCAGTTAGCTGGTATGCGCGGACTGATGGCCAACCCGGCTGGACGTATCATCGAATTACCGATTAAATCAAGTTTCCGTGAAGGCTTAACGGTTCTCGAGTACTTTATTTCTACTCACGGTGCCCGTAAAGGACTTGCGGATACGGCTCTTAAAACTGCTGACTCAGGTTATCTGACTCGCCGTCTTGTAGATGTTGCGCAGGATGTTATTGTACGTGATGACGATTGCGGAACAGATCGCGGTCTATTGATTGCTTCTCTTAAAGATGGTACGGAAGTAATCGAAGCCCTGGAAGAGCGTTTAATCGGCCGTTATGCAAGAAGAAACATCAAACATCCTGAAACTAAGGAAGTTATTGTTGCAGAAAACGGCTTAATCACTGAGGACATTGCCAATGAGATTGTTACAGCTGGCATTGAGAAGGTATGGATCCGTTCTGCATTTACTTGTAACACTCGTCATGGTGTATGTAAAAAGTGCTACGGCCGCAACCTTGCTACTGGACAAGAGGTTGAAGTTGGTGAGGCTGTAGGTATCATTGCTGCTCAATCCATCGGAGAACCTGGTACACAGTTAACAATGCGTACCTTCCATACCGGCGGTGTGGCAGGAGATGACATCACTCAAGGTTTACCTCGTATCCAGGAAATCTTTGAAGCCCGTAACCCTAAGGGTCAAGCGGTTATTTCCGAAATTGATGGTGTTGTGGTCGGCATTAATGAAGGCCGTGACCGACAGCATGAAATTGTGGTACAAGGTGAAGTGGAGTCTAAAACATATACTGCACCATATACAGGACGCCTAAAAGTTTCTGTTAACGATGAGGTAGTACGTGGTCAGGAATTGACAGAAGGTTCTATTGACCCTAAAGAGTTAATAAAAGTTAGAGATGTTACAGCTGTTCAAGAATACTTGCTGCGTGAGGTTCAAAAAGTATACCGCATGCAGGGGGTTGAAATTGGCGATAAGCATATCGAAGTTATGGTACGCCAAATGCTTCGCAAAGTGCGCGTAATTGATGCGGCAGAAACAGATGTACTGCCTGGTACACTGCTTGATGTCCATCAGTTCACAGATGCCAATGAAAAAGCCCTTCTGGCTGGGAAAATGCCTGCAACAGGGCGTCCGGTGCTTCTTGGTATCACAAAAGCATCTCTTGAAACAGACTCCTTCTTATCTGCAGCATCCTTCCAGGAGACGACAAGAGTTCTTACCGATGCAGCAATCAAAGGCAAGCGTGATGAGCTCCTTGGCCTTAAAGAGAATGTAATTATTGGTAAACTTGTCCCTGCAGGAACAGGTATGCAGCGTTACAGAAGAGCAGAGCCTTATACAAATGAAGAGGCAACAGAAGATACAGTAACAGTTGAGTAAATTATTCATTGCGGTGTTTGCTGATTTGCAGCAGGCACCGCATTTTAAAGTGAATAAATGAAATAAAAATCATTTTGCTTGTTGACATCAAAAAATGAAGATGTTACTATAGCAAAGGTGCTCCTATTCACCGGATACTTTGGAGGATACATCAAATGTCTTATGATAAAGTATTGCAGGCAAAAAGTTTTATTGTAGGAACAAAGCAAACAGTTAAAGCTCTCAAAACTGGAACAATCAAAGAAGTGCTAGTTGCCAGAGATGCTGATGCGAGAGTGACAGCAAAAGTGGTAAGTACAGCGAGTGATATGAATGTTCCGATCTTGTATGTGGATTCAATGCAAAACCTCGGAAAAGCATGCGGGATTGAAGTGGGTGCGGCAGCTGTTGCCATAACTCTTTAAAAACTGTTTTTGTAGATTGAGATCTGCAAGAACTTTGTTTTTGCATCAAAATGAACCACCTGGATGTGTGGGCTTAAACAAATTCGAAGGGAGGAAAAACAAATGCCTACTATTAATCAATTAGTGCGCAAGCCGCGTCAAACGAAATCTGAGAAGTCTAATTCACCAGCGCTTAACAAAGGTTACAACAGCTTCAAGAAAGCACAAACTAATGTAGCTTCACCTCAAAAGCGTGGTGTATGTACTCGTGTTGGTACAATGACTCCAAAGAAACCGAACTCAGCATTGCGTAAGTATGCACGTGTTCGTTTAACAAATGGTATCGAGGTTAATGCTTACATTCCTGGTATCGGGCACAACCTGCAAGAGCACAGTGTAGTGTTAATCCGTGGAGGTCGTGTAAAAGACTTACCGGGTGTACGTTACCACATCGTGCGCGGCGCTTTAGATACTGCTGGTGTTAACAACCGTATGCAAGGCCGTTCTAAATACGGTGCTAAGCGTCCGAAAGCAGCTAAAAAATAATTCTATTAAATAGATTAACATCATTGAAAGGAGGAAACATCCATGCCACGTAAAGGTCCTGTAGCAAAAAGAGACGTATTGCCGGATCCGATTTACAACTCAAAGCTAGTTAGCCGCTTAATCAACAAAATGATGGTTGACGGTAAAAGAGGTAAATCTCAAGCAATTCTTTACTCTGCATTTGATATCATTAGCGAACGTACTGGCAAAGAGCCAATGGAAGTATTCGATCAAGCACTTAAGAACATCATGCCTGTACTTGAAGTAAAAGCACGCCGTGTAGGTGGAGCAAACTACCAAGTACCAGTTGAGGTGCGCCCAGATCGCCGTACAACTCTTGGTCTTCGCTGGTTAGTAAACTATTCTCGTCTTCGCGGTGAGAAAACAATGGAAGAGCGTTTAGCTAACGAAATTCTAGATGCAGCTAACAACACTGGCGCATCTGTTAAGAAGCGTGAAGATACACACAAAATGGCAGAAGCAAACAAAGCGTTTGCTCACTACCGCTGGTAAAATATATAGCTTAATCAAAATAACACTCATACTAGGAAGGAGAAAGACCCAATGGCTAGAGAGTTCTCCTTAGAAAATACTCGTAATATCGGTATCATGGCTCATATCGATGCCGGTAAAACAACAACAACTGAGCGTGTACTTTACTACACTGGCCGTATCCACAAAATCGGTGAAACTCACGAAGGTGCTTCACAGATGGACTGGATGGAGCAGGAGCAGGAACGTGGAATCACGATTACTTCTGCTGCTACAACTGCACAGTGGAAAGGCCACCGCGTTAACATCATTGACACTCCTGGACACGTAGACTTCACTGTTGAGGTTGAACGTTCCCTGCGTGTGCTTGATGGTGCGGTAGCTGTACTTGATGCACAATCAGGAGTTGAGCCTCAAACTGAAACAGTTTGGCGCCAGGCTACTACTTACGGAGTACCACGTGTGGTATTCGTAAACAAAATGGACAAAATCGGTGCTGACTTCTTGTACTCATTGAAGACTCTTCATGACCGTTTACAAGCAAATGCAGCAGCTATCCAATTACCAATCGGTGCTGAAGATCAATTCGAAGGCATCATTGACCTAATTGAAATGAAAGCAACGTTCTACGGCAACGACCTAGGTACTGATATGGAAGACCGTGAAATTCCAGAAGAATACATGGAACAAGCTGAGGAATACCGCGAAAAGCTAATTGAAGCGGTAGCTGAACTTGATGAAGAATTAATGGAGAAATATCTTGGCGGTGAAGAAATCACTAACGAAGAGCTAAAAGCGGCAATTCGTCAAGGTACAGTAAACGTTGAATTCTATCCTGTAATCTGTGGCTCTGCTTTCAAAAACAAAGGTGTACAAAAAATGCTTGATGCAGTAATCGATTATCTTCCATCACCATTAGACGTACCAGCTATTAAAGGTACTCTTCCTGATTCAGAAGAAGAGGTTACTCGTCCTTCAAGCGATGATTCACCATTCTCAGCTCTAGCGTTTAAAGTTATGACCGACCCTTATGTTGGTAAATTAACATTCTTCCGTGTATACTCTGGTACTTTGAACTCAGGTTCATATGTACAAAACTCTACTAAAGGAAAGCGTGAGCGTGTAGGACGTATCCTGCAAATGCATGCTAACTCCCGTGAAGAGATTGCAACAGTATATGCTGGAGATATCGCAGCAGCTGTAGGTCTAAAAGATACTAGTACTGGCGATACTCTATGTGATGAAAAGAGTCTTGTTATTCTTGAGTCTATGGAATTCCCAGAACCAGTTATCTCATTATCTATCGAGCCTAAATCAAAGGCTGATCAAGATAAAATGACTACTGCTCTGCAAAAGCTTCAAGAGGAAGATCCTACATTCCGTGCGCATACTGACCAGGAAACTGGACAAGTTATCATCGCTGGTATGGGTGAACTTCACCTTGATATCCTTGTTGACCGTATGAGACGTGAATTTAAAGTGGAAGCAAACGTAGGTGCACCTCAGGTTGCGTACCGTGAAACTTTCCGTGCTTCAGCGCAAGTTGAAGGTAAATTTGCTCGTCAATCAGGTGGACGCGGACAATTCGGACACGTATGGATCGAGTTTGCTCCAAACGAAGAAGGTAAAGGCTTCGAATTCGAAAACGGTATTGTCGGTGGTGTTGTTCCTCGTGAATACATCCCTGCGGTTCAAGCTGGTCTTGAAGATGCTCTCGAAAGAGGAATACTTGCTGGATTCCCATTAGTAGATATCAAAGCTAGACTATTTGACGGTTCATACCATGATGTTGACTCTTCTGAAATGGCGTTTAAAATTGCTGCTTCAATGGCACTTAAAAATGCTGCGTCAAAATGTAATCCTGTAATTCTTGAGCCGGTTATGAAAGTTGAAGTCGTAATCCCTGAAGAATACATGGGTGATATCATGGGTGATGTTACATCACGCCGTGGACGTGTAGAAGGTATGGAAGCGCGCGGTAATGCTCAAGTAGTTCGTGCAATGGTTCCACTTTCAGAAATGTTTGGCTACGCAACTGCCTTGCGTTCTAACACGCAAGGCCGCGGTACATTCTCAATGCACTTCGACCACTATGAAGAAGTGCCAAAATCAATTTCTGAAGAAATCATTAAAAAAAATAAAGGTGAATAATTGATTTTACCTTTTTAATCAAGTATAACTACTATTGTAGGCATAAAGTGCTGTGGATAGGGCAACCTTTCCACAGCAACAAAATACTTAACTTTTATATTCTAAAGGAGGATTTTTCAAAATGGCAAAAGCTAAATTTGACCGTTCAAAACCCCATGTTAACATCGGTACTATCGGACACGTTGACCATGGTAAAACTACTTTAACTGCAGCTATCACAACTGTTCTTTCTAAGAAGGGCGGCGGAGAAGCACGCGGATACGATCAAATCGACGCGGCTCCAGAAGAGCGCGAGCGTGGAATCACAATCTCAACAGCACACGTTGAGTACGAAACTGATAATCGTCACTATGCACACGTTGACTGCCCAGGTCACGCTGACTATGTTAAAAACATGATCACTGGTGCTGCACAAATGGACGGCGGAATCCTAGTTGTTTCTGCTGCTGACGGCCCAATGCCTCAAACACGTGAGCACATCCTTCTTTCTCGTCAGGTAGGTGTACCTTACCTTGTTGTATTCATGAACAAGTGTGACATGGTTGACGACGAAGAGCTTCTTGAGTTAGTAGAAATGGAAGTACGTGACCTTCTTTCTGAATACGACTTCCCAGGCGATGACATCCCTGTAATCAAAGGTTCTGCACTTAAAGCTCTTGAAGGAGAAGCTGAGTGGGAAGCTAAAATCGAAGAACTAATGGCTGCTGTTGACGAGTACATCCCAACTCCAACTCGTGACACTGACAAACCATTCATGATGCCAGTTGAGGACGTATTCTCAATCACTGGCCGTGGAACAGTTGCTACAGGCCGTGTTGAGCGTGGACAAGTTAAAGTCGGTGACGTAATCGAAATCATCGGTTTAGCTGAAGAACCAAAGTCTACTACTGTAACTGGTGTTGAAATGTTCCGTAAGCTTCTTGATTATGCTGAAGCTGGAGACAACATTGGTGCCCTTCTTCGTGGGGTTGCTCGTGAAGATATCCAACGTGGACAGGTGCTTGCTAAGCCAGGTACAATCACACCACACACAAAGTTCAAAGCAGAAGTTTACGTTTTATCAAAAGAAGAAGGTGGACGTCATACTCCATTCTTCACAAACTACCGTCCTCAGTTCTACTTCCGTACAACTGACGTAACTGGTATTTGTAATCTTCCTGAAGGCGTAGAAATGGTTATGCCTGGAGATAACATTGAAATGACTGTAGAACTAATTGCTCCAATCGCTATTGAAGAAGGTACTAAATTCTCTATCCGTGAGGGTGGACGTACTGTTGGCGCTGGCGTAGTTGCTACAATCCAAGAATAATTATATTAAACAGATGGGTGACGACCCATCTGTTTTTTTTGCATTCTTATATATAATTTCTTTGTCCGAAAGGGAGGATATATTTTCGGTTTCATACTTGATGGAAAATGATTCATAGCTAAGCCGTGAATAGCGTCATACCTGCATAAAATTTTGCAAAGAAAAATCTTAAGTATTTAAACACAAATGAAAAGTTTAATTTTGTCCTGCAGAAACATGAATTTAGTTATTAAGGGAACTAACAGGTGATAATAGTTCCGATCAGAGCCTAAGGTGAACTCATAAGTATTAAAAATGCTATTGAATTTCATTGTCTTTATTTGCTGTTTCTGCTCCCTTTTGATAATTCGCTTTTCCGAGTTTCTTCTATAGTATAGATTCTCCAATTAATTCATTTCATTTTCCTGCAGTGTGTCTAAATGAAATATTTAGACTTCTTCTATTCCTATTGAAAACTTTTGGGTTAGTCGTTATAATAGTAAAAGTGTGCGGAACATAAAGAAATAACATTTACTTGTTGCATTTCATTTTTTGTTTCTGTATAATAGACAATGTTGGTCTTTGACTGCGATGATGTGAAAGGTTGCTGACACACCCGGCCGCTTTGCCATGGCGAGTGTGTGGGAAATTTTCACGGAGAATGTCTATAGTAAAATAGGCGAAAAGGAGGGAAAATAATGGCAAAACAAAAAATTCGTATTCGTTTAAAAGCGTATGATCACAGAATCCTTGATCAATCTGCTGAAAAGATTGTTGAGACTGCAAAACGTTCTGGTGCGGCTGTATCTGGGCCGATCCCATTACCAACTGAGAAGTCAATTTACACAATTCTTCGTGCGGTTCATAAGTATAAAGATTCTCGTGAGCAGTTCGAAATGCGTACGCATAAACGTCTTATCGACATCGTTAACCCAACACCACAAACGGTTGATTCATTAATGCGTTTAGACTTACCGTCTGGTGTAGATATCGAAATTAAACTTTAATAATAAATTTTAACAACAAACATAGGAGGTGTGACTGAAATGACCAAAGGAATCTTAGGAAGAAAGATTGGTATGACTCAAGTATTTGCTGAAAACGGTGATCTTATCCCGGTAACAGTTGTTGAGGCTGCTGCGAACGTTGTTCTTCAAAAGAAATCAGTTGAAACTGATGGATACGAAGCAATCCAAGTCGGATTTGAAGATAAGCGCGACAAGCTATCCAACAAGCCTGAAAAAGGACATGTTGCAAAAGCAAACACTGCTCCTAAGCGCTTCGTACGTGAATTCCGCGGAGCTGATTTAGGACAATATGAAGTTGGTCAAGAAGTCAAAGTTGATGTATTCGCCGAAGGCGAAACTGTTGATGTAACAGGAATCTCAAAGGGTAAAGGTTTCCAGGGTGCCATTAAGCGCCACGGACAGTCTCGCGGACCAATGGCACACGGTTCACGTTACCACCGTCGCCCGGGTTCAATGGGTCCTGTAGCTCCAAACCGTGTATTCAAAGGTAAGTTATTGCCTGGACGTATGGGTGGAGAGCAAATCACTGTACAAAACCTTGAAATCGTTAAAGTTGACGTAGAGCGCAACTTGCTATTGATCAAAGGAAACGTACCTGGTGCTAAAAAAGCATTATTAAAAATCAGAAGTGCGGTAAAAGCATAATAATTAAACCGGAAAGGAGGAAAACAGAATGCCGAAAGTAGCATTGTTTAACCAAAGCGGATCTAAAGTTGGTGATATCGAACTTAATGATGCGATCTTTGGTGTTGAGCCTAACCAGCACGTATTATTTGAAGCGGTTGTTATGCAAAGAGCTTCATTACGTCAAGGGACTCATAAAACTAAAATTCGTTCTGAAGTAGCGGGCGGAGGACGCAAGCCATGGCGCCAGAAAGGCACAGGTCGCGCTCGTCAAGGTTCCATCCGTTCACCACAATGGCGCGGAGGCGGTACTGTATTTGGTCCTGTACCACGCAGTTACAGCTACAAATTACCTAAAAAGGTTCGCCGTTTGGCAATCAAATCTGCGTTATCTTCTAAAGCATTAGAAGAAAACATCCTAGTATTAGAAGGCCTTGCTTTCGAAACTCCTAAAACAAAAGACTTCAAAGGTGTATTAACGGGTCTTTCTGTTGATTCAAAAGCACTAATCGTTACTGCTGACCTAGATGAGAACGTAGCATTATCTGCTCGCAACATCCCTGGAGTAACAGTTGTATCTGCTTCTGGAATCACTGTTTTAGATGTTTTAAACCATGATAAGCTAATCATGACAAAAGCAGCGGTTGAAAAAGTAGAGGAGGTGCTTGCATAATGGATGCACGCGAAATCATTAAGCGCCCCGTTATCACTGAACGTTCTACTGATATTATGGCTGATAAAAAATATACGTTCGAAGTTGACGTTAGAGCTAACAAAACTCAAGTTAAAGACGCTGTAGAGCAAATCTTTGGCGTTAAGGTTGAGAAAGTTAACATCATGAACTACAAAGGCAAGTTCAAGCGTATGGGCAAATTCGGCGGTTACACTAACAAACGCCGCAAAGCGATCGTTAAATTAACAGCTGACAGCCAAGAAATCGAGCTATTTGAAGCTTAATACTAAAACTAGAAGAGGAGGGAAACGAAATGGCGATTAAAAAGTATAAACCTACCTCTAATGGTCGTCGCGGCATGACGGTTTCTGATTTCGCAGAAATCACGACTAATCAACCGGAAAAGTCTTTACTTGCTCCTTTAAAGAGAAAAGGCGGCCGTAACAACCAAGGTAAGTTGACAGTTCGTCATCAAGGCGGCGGTCATAAACGTCAATATCGTGTAATCGATTTTAAACGTAACAAAGATGGCATTCCAGGACGCGTTGCCACAATCGAGTATGATCCAAACCGCTCTGCAAATATTGCACTAATTAACTATGTAGATGGAGAAAAGCGCTACATCCTTGCACCTAAGAATTTACAAGTGGGCATGGAAGTAATGTCTGGTCCAGAAGCTGACATCAAAGTGGGTAATGCACTTCCACTTATCAACATTCCAGTGGGTACTGTAATCCACAACATCGAATTAAAGCCTGGTAAGGGTGGACAATTAGTACGTTCTGCAGGTACTTCTGCACAGGTTCTTGGTAAAGAGGGCAAATACGTACTAGTTCGTTTAAACTCTGGTGAGGTTCGTATGATTCTTGCTGAGTGCCGAGCTACTGTTGGTCAAGTTGGCAACGAGCAGCACGAGCTTATTAACATTGGTAAAGCAGGACGTTCACGCTGGTTAGGCAAGCGCCCAACTGTACGTGGTTCTGTAATGAACCCTAACGATCACCCACACGGTGGTGGTGAAGGACGTGCGCCAATCGGACGTAAGTCTCCTATGACTCCTTGGGGCAAGCCGACACTTGGTTACAAGACACGCAAGAAGAACAACAAATCAGATAAATTTATCGTACGTCGTCGTAAAAAATAACGGGATTGTACTACGGTTCCACATAAGAACCGTAGAGCAATCACGAAGGGAGGTTCAATCATGGGTCGCAGCTTAAAAAAAGGACCTTTTGTTGATGAACATTTAATGACAAAGATCGAAAAGCTAAACGAAACAGAAAGCAAACAAGTTACTAAAACTTGGTCTCGCCGTTCTACGATCTTCCCGCAATTCATCGGACACACAATCGCAGTTTATGATGGTCGTAAACATGTGCCTGTATACATCACTGAAGACATGGTAGGCCACAAGCTTGGAGAATTCGCTCCAACTCGTGCGTACAAAGGCCATGGCAATGATGATAAGAAAACAAGACGTTAATGAGAGGAGGGCATTCTTATGCAAGCTAAAGCTGTTGCAAGAACAGTTCGTATTGCTCCTCGTAAAGCTCGTTTAGTCGTAGATTTAATTCGAGGAAAGCAAGTAGGCGAAGCAGTGGCGATTTTAAACCTTACACCTAAAGCTGCTTCTCCAATCGTAGAAAAAGTATTAAAATCCGCACTAGCTAACGCTGAGCACAACTACGAAATGGACGTTAATAATTTAGTGGTTGCTCAAGCGTTCGTAGACGAAGGACCAACTTTAAAACGTTTCCGTCCGCGCGCTATGGGTCGTGCAAGCCAAATTAACAAACGCACTAGTCATATTACTATCGTTTTATCAGAAAAGAAGGAGGGATAATCAGTGGGTCAAAAAGTAAATCCAGTCGGTTTGCGTATCGGAGTCATCCGTGATTGGGAGTCTAAGTGGTACGCAGGCAAAGACTATGCTGATCTTTTACACGAAGACCTTAAGGTTCGTGAGTATATCACAAAGCGTCTAAGCGATGCTTCTGTTTCTAAAGTAGAAATCGAACGTGCTGCTAACCGCCTGAACATCACAATCCACACTGCGAAACCAGGTATGGTTATCGGAAAAGGTGGTACTGAGGTTGAAGCACTTCGTAAATCTCTTAACTCATTAACTGGCAAACGTGTTCATATCAACATTCTTGAAATTAAAAGAGCTGATATCGATGCGAAATTGGTAGCGGAAAACATTGCTCGTCAATTAGAAAACCGCGTATCTTTCCGTCGTGCTCAAAAACAAACTATTCAACGTGCAATGCGCGCTGGCGCTAAGGGTATCAAAACAATGGTATCTGGTCGTTTAGGCGGTGCTGATATCGCTCGTTCAGAATCATACAGCGAAGGAACAGTTCCACTTCATACTCTTCGTGCTGATATCGATTATGCTACAGCTGAAGCTGATACAACTTACGGTAAATTGGGCGTAAAAGTATGGATCTATCGTGGAGAGGTCCTTCCTACGAAGAAGAAAACTGGGGAAGGAGGCAAATAATATGTTATTGCCAAAACGCGTAAAATATCGTCGTGTACACCGCGGAAAAATGCGTGGTCAATCTAAAGGCGGCACTGAAGTAAACTTCGGTGAATATGGTTTACAAGCACTTGAAGCTTCATGGATCACTAACCGTCAGATTGAGTCTGCACGTATCGCAATGACTCGTTACATGAAACGTGGCGGTAAAGTTTGGATTCAAATATTCCCGCATAAGCCTTACACTGCAAAGCCTCTAGAAGTCCGCATGGGTTCCGGTAAAGGTGCTCCAGAAGGCTGGGTAGCAGTAGTAAAGCCTGGTAAAGTAATGTTTGAAATCGCAGGTGTATCTGAAGAGATCGCTCGTGAAGCATTACGTCTTGCATCACACAAACTTCCTGTTAAGTGCAAGTTTGTAAAACGAGAAGAAATTGGTGGTGAATCAAATGAAAGCTAATGAAATTCGTGACCTTACCACTGCCGAAATAGAACAAAAAGTTAAATCATTAAAAGAAGAGCTATTCAACCTTCGCTTTCAATTGGCGACTGGACAACTTGAAAATACAGCTCGCATCCGTGAAGTACGCAAAGCGATTGCCCGCATGAAAACTGTAATTCGTGAAAGAGAAATCGGCTTTAGCAAGTGATATTGAGAGGAGGTTCGCACAATGAGTGAACGCAACCAACGCAAAGTTTACACTGGACGCGTCGTTTCTGACAAAATGGATAAGACAGTTACAGTCCTGGTAGAAACTTACAAAAAGCATCCTTTATACGGTAAACGCGTTAAGTACTCTAAAAAGTTTAAGGCTCATGATGAGCAAAACGAAGCAAAAATGGGCGATATCGTTCGTATTATGGAAACTCGTCCACTATCTGCGACTAAACGCTTCCGTCTTGTAGAAGTAGTTGAAAAAGCAGTAATTATCTAATTGTACGGAATAAGCTTTATCCCGAAGGGAGGTTACACACATGATTCAACAAGAATCACGTTTAAAAGTTGCTGACAACTCTGGTGCTCGTGAGGTACTTACAATTAAAGTTCTTGGTGGCTCTGGCCGCAAAACTGCTAATATCGGCGATATTATCGTTTGTACAGTGAAACAAGCAACACCTGGTGGCGTTGTTAAAAAAGGTGATGTTGTTAAAGCGGTAGTAGTTCGAACAAAGAGCGGTGTACGCCGTAATGACGGTACTTACATTCGTTTCGATGAAAACGCATGTGTAATTATTCGTGATGACAAAGGCCCGCGCGGAACTCGTATCTTCGGACCTGTTGCTCGTGAACTACGCGAAAACAACTTCATGAAAATTGTATCTTTAGCTCCAGAAGTATTATAAAAACAAATCAAATTGCCTTTAAGGAGGTGCGCACAGATGCATGTGAAAAAAGGTGACAAAGTTATGGTCATCTCTGGTAAGGATAAAGGCAAAACGGGCGTTATTCTTGCAGCGTTCCCTAAACAAAGTCGAGTACTTGTTGAAGGTGTGAACATTGTAAAAAAACACTCAAAGCCTTCACAGATGAATCCGCAAGGCGGAATTATCAGCCAAGAGGCACCTGTTCATGTATCAAACGTTATGCCTATCGATCCTAAGTCTGGTGAACCAACTCGTGTAGGCTATAAAACGGTTGATGGCAAAAAAGTACGTGTAGCAACAAAATCCGGTGAAGTTCTAGATAAATAGTTTAAAGAAGAAGGGAGGTACAATGAATGAACCGCCTAAAAGAAAAACAAGTAAAAGAAATTACTCCTGCTCTAATGAGCAAGTTTAACTATAAATCAGTTATGCAAGTACCTAAGCTTGATAAAATCGTTATCAACATGGGTGTTGGTGACGCTGTTCAGAACGCAAAAGCACTTGATAAAGCAGTTGAGGAATTAACGTTGATCACTGGTCAAAAGCCTGTTATCACTCGTGCTAAGAAATCAATCGCTGGTTTCCGCCTTCGTGAAGGTATGCCAATCGGTGCAAAAGTTACTCTTCGTGGAGAGCGCATGTATGAATTCTTTGATAAGTTAGTATCTGTATCTCTTCCACGTGTACGTGACTTCCGCGGTATTTCCAAGAAGTCTTTTGACGGCCGTGGTAACTATACTCTAGGTGTCAAAGAACAGTTGATCTTCCCTGAGATTGATTACGATAAAGTAAGCAAAGTTCGTGGTATGGATATCGTTATCGTAACTACAGCTAACACTGATGAAGAAGCTCGTGAACTTTTAACTCAATTTGGAATGCCATTCCAAAAGTAATCGCTAAATAGAGGGAGGCGAAAACGTGGCTAAAAAGTCAATGATTGCGAAGCAAAAACGCACGCCTAAACATAAGGTACAAGAATACACACGCTGCGAACGTTGCGGACGTCCACATTCTGTATACCGTAAATTTAAGCTTTGTCGTATTTGTTTCCGTGAATTAGCATATAAAGGACAAATTCCTGGCGTGAAAAAAGCTAGCTGGTAAACCCCAACTATGGGAAGGAGGTAAAAACAATGGTCATGACAGATCCAATTGCAGACTTGCTAACTCGCATCCGTAATGCGAATATGGTTCGTCACGAAAAATTAGAAGTTCCTGCTTCTAATATCAAAAAGGAAATTGCTGATATCTTAAAGCGTGAAGGTTTTGTGCGTGATGTTGAGCTTATCGAAGACAACAAGCAGGGTATCATCCGCATTTTCTTGAAATATGGTTCAAACAACGAACGCGTTATCACTGGTCTTAAGCGTATCAGTAAGCCTGGTCTTCGTGTATACGCAAAGGCTGACGAAGTACCTCGCGTACTTAACGGTCTTGGAATCGCACTAGTTTCTACTTCTCAAGGAGTTCTAACTGATAAAGAAGCTCGCGCTAAACAAGTCGGCGGAGAAGTTTTAGCATACGTTTGGTAATAGAGTTTTTCATGAATGGAGGTGCAATTAAATGTCTCGTATAGGTAAAAAACCAATCGAAATTCCATCTGGTGTTACTGTTACTCTTGACAAGAACACTGTTACTGTAAAGGGTCCTAAAGGTGAACTTTCACGTTCATTCAACCCAGATATCGAAATCAAGGTGGAAGAAAACGTAATTAACGTTTCTCGTCCATCAGAAGCAAAAGAACACCGCGCTTTGCACGGCACAACTCGCGCACTTCTTGCTAACATGGTTGAGGGTGTGTCTAAGGGATTTGAAAGAGGACTTGAGCTTATTGGTGTCGGTTACCGTGCTCAAAAACAAGGCAAAAAGCTTGTTTTAAACGTTGGTTACTCTCATCCTGTTGAAATTGAGCCTGAAGAAGGTCTTGAAGTTGAAGTGCCATCTAACACAAAGATTATTGTTAAAGGTACTAACAAAGAGCGTGTTGGTGCACTAGCTGCCAACATCCGTGAAGTTCGTCCTCCAGAGCCTTATAAAGGCAAAGGTATCCGTTATGAAGGCGAATATGTTCGTCGTAAAGAAGGTAAAACAGGTAAGTAATGCCGCATAGGTAAACGAAAGGAGTGACCTAAATGATTACGAAGGCTGATAAAAATGCAGTTCGTAAGAAAAGACATGCTCGTGTGCGTGCGAAGCTTTCTGGAACTGCGGCTCGTCCTCGTTTAAATGTGTATCGTTCAAACAAACACATTTATGCTCAACTTATTGATGATGTAAATGGAGTAACTGTAGCAAGTGCTTCTACATTAGATAAAGAAGTAAGCCTTGATGCTACTGGAAACGTTGATGCAGCAGTAAAGGTTGGAGAATTAGTTGCTAAACGCGCAGTCGAAAAAGGCGTTAAAGCTATCGTTTTCGATCGTGGTGGCTATCTATATCATGGACGTGTTCAAGCATTAGCAGATGCAGCACGTGAAAATGGCTTAGAATTTTAATAGACAAAGGAGGGACACAAAAAGATGCGTCGTATTGATCCAAACAAACTTGAACTTGAAGAGCGCGTAGTTACGGTTAATCGTGTAGCAAAGGTTGTTAAAGGTGGACGTCGTTTTCGTTTCTCTGCTCTTGTAGTAGTAGGTGACAAAAACGGTCACGTTGGCTTTGGTACAGGAAAAGCACAGGAAGTTCCTGAAGCGATCCGCAAAGCAATTGAAGATGCTAAGAAAAACTTAATCGAAGTGCCTATGGTTGGAACTACTATTCCTCACCAGGTAATCGGACATTTCGGTGCTGGAGAAATCCTTCTTAAGCCTGCTTCTGAAGGTACTGGTGTAATCGCCGGCGGTCCAGTTCGTGCGGTTCTAGAATTAGCTGGTGTTGGTGATATCCTATCTAAATCTTTAGGTACAAACACACCAATCAACATGGTTCGCGCCACTTTGAACGGTTTAACACAATTAAAACGTGCTGAGGACGTAGCGAAATTACGTGGTAAATCAGTAGAAGAACTGTTAGGATAAGGAGGGATATCAAATGGCGAATAAACTAGAAGTTACCCTCACTCGCAGCGTGATTGGTCGCCCGCAAGACCAGCGCGAAACAGTTAAGGCTCTTGGCTTACGTAAAATGCACCAAACAGTTGAGCATCAAGATAATCCTGCTATCCGCGGAATGATCAACAAAGTTGCTCACCTTGTTGTGGTAAAAGAAAAATAATTCTATTCTTCTACAAATAAGGAGGTGCCAACATGAAACTTCATGAATTAAAGCCTGCAGAAGGTTCTCGTCAAGAACGCAAACGCAAAGGCCGTGGTATCGGTTCCGGTAACGGTAAAACTGCTGGTAAGGGTCATAAAGGTCAAAACGCTCGTTCTGGCGGCGGTGTCCGTCCTGGATTCGAGGGTGGTCAAACACCTTTATTCCAACGCTTACCAAAGCGCGGTTTCACTAACATCAACCGTAAAGAATACGCGGTTGTGAACCTTGATGCTCTAAACCGTTTCGAAGACGGAGCAGAAGTAACACCTGAGCTTCTTATCGAAACTGGTGTAGTAAGCAATGAAAAAGCAGGAATCAAGATTCTTGCTAAAGGCAAAGTTGAGAAAAAGCTTACAGTAAAAGCTCATAAATTCTCCTCTGCTGCAAAGGAAGCTATTGAAGCTGCCGGCGGTAAAACTGAGGTGATTTAATGTTTCAGACAATCTCCAATTTTATGCGTGTGGGTGATATAAGACGAAAGATTATTTTCACCCTACTAATGCTGATCGTATTTCGCATCGGTACATTTATTCCTGTACCGGGCGTAAATGCTGATCTGTTAAAAGCCCAGGATGAACTTAATGTATTCGGTGTCCTGAATACATTCGGCGGCGGGGCGCTCCTTAACTTCTCGATCCTTGCTATGGGGATCATGCCGTATATTACTGCTTCCATTATCGTGCAGCTTTTGCAGATGGATGTAGTACCTAAGTTTACGGAATGGTCTAAGCAAGGTGAGGTTGGACGCCGTAAGTTAGCTCAGTTTACCCGTTACTTTACTATCGTGCTTGGTTTTATCCAGGCTCTCGGTATGTCTTATGGCTTTAATAACCTTGCAGGCGGAATGCTGATTGAGAATCCGGGAATAGGATCATATTTGTTAATTGCTGTAGTATTGACTGCCGGAACTGCATTTTTGATGTGGCTTGGTGAGCAAATTACATCAAAAGGCGTAGGCAATGGAATCTCCATCATTATCTTTGCTGGTATCGTAGCTGGTATTCCTTCAACGGTAAATCAGATCTATGCACAGCAATTTGAAAATGCAGGAGAACAGTTATTCCTTCGCATTGTGACAGTATTGCTTATCTTAATCGCAGTTGTTGCTATTGTTGTGGGTACAATCTTTATCCAGCAAGCATTAAGAAAAATTCCTATTCAATACGCTAAGCGTGTGACAGCAGGAAAAAATTCTGCTGGCGGACAATCTACACATCTTCCGTTAAAAGTTAATGCAGCTGGAGTAATTCCAGTAATCTTTGCCATTTCATTTATCATTACTCCAAGAACCATTGCGGGTTTCTTCGAACAGAATGATGTCACGTTATGGGTTCAAAGAATATTTGACTATACGACTCCAATCGGAATGGTCATTTATAGTGCATTAATTATTGCTTTTACTTATTTCTATGCTTTCATTCAGGTGAATCCGGAGCAAGTTGCGGAAAACTTGAAGAAGCAGGGCGGTTATATCCCGGGCATTCGTCCAGGAAATAACACACAGGAATATTTGACTCGCGTCTTATACCGTTTAACATTTGTTGGTGCGCTGTTCCTAACAGTTATTTCAATTCTGCCGGTATTTTTTATAAATATCGCTGGATTGCCTGAATCTGCACAAATTGGGGGCACTAGCCTGCTAATCGTTGTCGGTGTTGCACTTGAAACAATGAAGCAGCTTGAAGCACAGCTGGTTAAGCGTCATTATAAAGGTTTCATAAAATAATTTGGTTGAAGGGGACAGCGTGTTCCCTAAAACCATTTAGAGACTAGGGGGAAATTGACGTGAATTTAGTATTAATGGGGCTCCCTGGTGCCGGCAAAGGTACACAAGCTGAGAAGATCGTCCAAAAATACGGCATCCCTCATATCTCTACTGGAGATATGTTCCGTGCGGCTATTAAAGGCGAAACGGAACTAGGCCTTAAAGCTAAATCATTCATGGATAAAGGCGAACTTGTACCTGATGAAGTTACAATCGGCATTGTCCGTGAACGTTTAAGTAAGGATGATTGTGAAAAAGGCTTTTTGCTTGATGGCTTCCCAAGAACGGTAGCTCAAGCTGATGCCCTTGAAGACATCCTTTCTGATTTGAATAAAAAAATTGATTATGTTATTAATATTGATGTCGATCAGAGTATTCTAATGGAACGTCTTACAGGACGCCGCATTTGTAAAGATTGCGGAGCTACTTATCATTTAGTATTTAATCCTCCAGCGAAAGACGGAGTATGCGATCGCTGCGGCGGAGAGCTGTACCAGCGTGCAGATGATAACGAAGCTACTGTTCAGAATAGACTTGACGTTAATATTAAACAAACAAAACCGTTGCTTGATTTCTACGAAACGAAAGGATATCTGCGCAATATTGATGGTCAGCAAGATATTAATAAAGTATTTTCTGATCTTGATGCTTTGCTCGGGGGCTTACAATGATAATTTGCAAAACCCCGCGTGAAATTGAGATAATGCGTGAGGCCGGCCGGATCGTAGCACTTACACACCAGGAACTGAAAAAACACATTGAACCAGGAATCACAACTTTGGAATTAGATGAAATTGCAGACAAGTTTATTCGTAAGCACGATGCAATCCCCTCTTTCAAAGGGTATAATGGATTCCGCGGAAGTATATGTGCTTCAGTCAATGATGAACTTGTTCATGGCATTCCTGGTGAAAGAGTATTAAATAATGGTGATATAATCAGCATTGATATTGGTGCTAAATATAACGGTTATCATGGTGACTCAGCCTGGACTTATGCGGTAGGCAAAATTGATGAAGAAGCCCAGCGTCTTATGGATGTGACGGAGGAATCATTATATAAAGGCCTGGCAGAAGCAAAACCGGGTGAGCGCTTGTCGAACATCTCCCATGCTATCCAAACGTATGCGGAATCAAATGGCTTTTCCATTGTGCGCGAGTATGTCGGCCATGGTGTAGGGCAAGACTTACATGAGGACCCCCAAATTCCTCATTATGGACCGCCCAACAGAGGGCCGCGTTTAAAGCCGGGTATGGTACTTGCAATTGAACCGATGGTGAATGCAGGAAGTCGTTATGTGAAAACGTTAGCCGATAACTGGACTGTTGTGACGGTTGACGGTAAAATGTGTGCACACTTTGAGCATACAATAGCGATCACTGAATCCGGTTATGAAATATTAACAAAAGCCTAAGGTGCAGGTGATTCCATTGGTTGATTCTGATTCGAATCCGCAGCCTGGTCAAATTGTTTTGATCAAACGCGGGCGCGATGCTGGTCAATATGCTATAATTATAAGGTTGATGGATGAAAGGTTTGTTTTGCTTGCAGACGGTGATAAGAAGAAATTCGATCACCCGAAGAAAAAGAACATTCAGCATCTGCAATTGCTTAATTATATCTCTCCAGAAGTTCAGAGCAGTCTCAAAGAGACCGGCCGTGTAACAAACGGAAAGTTGCGCTTTGCTCTTGCAAAGTATGTAAATGAATTCGTATATGATATGAAGAAGGGAGAATCGTTCAATGGCGAAAGACGATGTAATTGAAATAGAAGGCACAGTTATTGATACTTTGCCAAATGCAATGTTTAAGGTAGAATTAGAAAATGGTCATACAGTGCTGGCTCATGTTTCCGGTAAAATCCGTATGCACTTCATCCGTATCTTACCTGGAGATAAAGTAACAGTTGAGCTATCTCCATATGATTTAACACGCGGTAGAATCACATATCGTTTTAAATAATCATTGCACTCCGTACTATTAAGGAGGTTAGGATAATGAAAGTAAGACCATCAGTTAAACCAATCTGCGAAAAGTGTAAAGTTATCCGCAGACGTGGAAAAGTAATGGTTATCTGTGAAAACCCTAAACATAAACAAAAACAAGGCTAAAATGAAGGAGGTGCGCTAACTAATGGCACGTATTGCTGGTGTAGATATTCCACGTGAAAAGCGTGTAGTAATCTCATTAACTTATATCTTTGGTATTGGTAAATCTACAGCTCAGAAGATTCTAGCTGAAGCTGGTGTTTCTGAAGACACTCGTGTTCGTGATTTAACGGAAGATGAATTAAACAAAATCCGTGACATCATTGACAAATTAAAAGTTGAAGGTGACCTTCGCCGTGAGGTTTCACTTAACATCAAGCGTTTAATGGAGATCGGAAGCTATCGCGGTCTACGTCATCGCCGTGGTTTACCGGTTCGCGGACAAAACACTAAAAACAACGCACGTACACGCAAAGGTCCTCGTAAGACTGTAGCGAACAAGAAGAAATAATCGGTAAAGGAGGTACTATAAATGGCTCGTAAAACTAATACACGTAAACGTCGTGTGAAAAAGAATATTGAACAAGGTATTGCACATATCCGTTCTACTTTCAATAACACAATCGTAACTATCACTGATGTTCATGGAAATGCTATTTCCTGGTCAAGTGCCGGAGCTCTTGGATTTAGAGGTTCTCGTAAATCTACTCCATTCGCAGCTCAAATGGCAGCTGAAACTGCAGCTAAAACTTCTCAGGAACATGGTATGAAATCCCTTGAAGTAACTGTTAAAGGACCTGGTGCAGGACGTGAAGCTGCTATCCGTGCTCTTCAAGCTGCCGGCCTTGAGGTTACTGCAATCAGAGACGTAACTCCTGTTCCACATAACGGATGTCGTCCACCAAAACGCCGCCGTGTATAATTTTTCTGTATAGATTTTGTATCCTTGTCTATAATGGGATATGATACTAATTTTTTAGCTCATACAGAACAATTATTCCAGTTGTTGTGCACAAAACGGGAACGTATACATGGGGGAATTTCGGTTAGAGATTGCTAGCCGGGGTTTCGACGTTTTGAAGGAGGGTATATTTTGATGATCGAAATAGAAAAACCAAAAATCGAAACGGTTGAGATCAGCGATGATGCCAAGTACGGCAAGTTCGTCGTAGAGCCACTTGAGCGTGGGTATGGTACAACTTTGGGTAACTCCTTACGTCGTATCCTTTTATCCTCACTCCCAGGTGCCGCTGTCACATCGATCCAAATTGATGGGGTACTTCATGAGTTCTCAACAATTGAAGGCGTCGTAGAAGATGTAACATCTATCATTTTAAACATTAAAAAACTAGCACTTAAAATCTACTCTGATGAAGAAAAGACATTAGAAATAGATGTACAGGGTGAAGGTGTAGTAAAAGCAGCTGACGTTACCCATGACAGTGATGTTGAAATCCTTAATCCGGATCTTCATATCGCCACTCTTGGTTCAAATGCCCACTTGCGCATGCGCTTAACGGCGAAGCGTGGACGCGGCTATACACCAGCTGACCAAAACAAGAGAGAAGATCAGCCAATTGGTGTGATTCCGATCGATTCCATCTACACTCCAGTAGCTCGTGTTTCATACCAGGTAGAGAATACACGTGTAGGGCAAATGACTAACTATGATAAGTTAACATTCGATGTTTGGACTGACGGAAGTACAGGTCCTCAAGATGCGGTTGCACTTGGAGCGAAGATCTTAACTGAGCATTTGAATATCTTTGTCGGTTTGACTGACGAAGCTCAAAATGCCGAAATCATGGTTGAAAAAGAAGAAGATCAAAAAGAGAAAGTACTTGAGATGACAATTGAAGAACTGGATCTTTCTGTACGTTCTTACAACTGTTTAAAGCGTGCTGGCATCAATACTGTTCAGGAGTTAGCTAATAAGACTGAAGAGGATATGATGAAGGTTCGCAACTTGGGCAGAAAGTCTCTTGAGGAAGTAAAACATAAATTAGAAGATCTTGGACTGGGCTTACGTAAAGACGATTGATAAGTTAACATTAGTTAGTTATCATTTTATGTATGCTTTCAGCAGATTGAATGACTTCAACAAAGGAGGGAAACTTTCATGGGATACAGAAAGTTAGGACGCACTAGTGCACAACGTAAAGCTATGCTGCGTGACTTAGCAACAGATCTAATCATCAATGAGCGCATCGAAACAACTGAAGCTCGTGCGAAAGAACTTCGTTCAGTTGTTGAGAAAATGATCACTCTTGGAAAGCGTGGCGACTTGCATGCTCGTCGTCAAGCATCAGCTTTTGTTCGTAATGAGGTAGCAAACGCTGAAACCAAGCAGGATGCAGTTCAAAAACTATTCAGCGACATCGCAACTCGTTATGAAGAGCGCCAAGGCGGATACACTCGTATTATGAAGCTTGGACCTCGTCGTGGAGACGGTGCGCCAATGGTAATTATCGAGTTAGTATAATTTTAAAGGAAAGGGCGCGGGACAGTTTAATCAGAAACTTGTTCTTTGCCCTTTTTCTATAACGTGGATACCTTCCTGAATTTGTAAGGTGTCCGTTAACCAAGCCAAAAAACGAGCGTTATGATGAGCATGTACATCTTTTAAACAGGATGAAAGTTTTTTGTACTCAGCCTTCTTAGAGGCTCTCCTTTTTCCTGGTACACTGTCTCGTCTAGCTCACGCACCTCTTCCGATTTCTATTATTGCGAAGGACAGGATATCTGTCTGACGGAAAGAGGTGCAGGCTTTTTTAATAGCAAGAACCACCATACTGCTTAACTATGAGCTTTTAATAGGGAGGCATAATAGGCATCCAATAAGCTTTGATAGCAGAAATCCAGTTTTTCTTGTATACAAGTGTGGGAGAATGGTTACATTCAACGCTTGCTATCCAGTTAAATAACCTATTATCGAACTATTAAAGCTCGCCAAAAATGGCGGGTTTTTTATTAGGCTAAAAATATAGTAAGATTAGGCACTAAGACTTATTGTTGAGCAGAGCGAAAAAGAGAGAAGCAGAGTTGAGAGGAGGAATCGAGATGAAAGAGCCACTGGTTGTATTAGAGAATGTCTCGTTTAAATACGATGCTGAGTCTGAATATGCCCTTCGAGATGTTTCATTTACTATTTTTAAAGGAGAATGGCTCGCTATTGTAGGCCATAACGGTTCAGGAAAGTCGACGCTTGCCAAGCTCCTGAATGGCTTGCATTTTCCTCTTGAGGGGATCATAACAGTTGGCGGAATGCATTTGGCAGAGGATACTGTATGGGAGACCAGAAAGAAGATCGGCATGGTTTTTCAAAATCCGGATAACCAGTTTGTTGGAACTACTGTTCAAGATGATGTGGCTTTTGGTTTAGAAAACCATGGAATTGAAAGAAATGACATGGTGCAAAGAGTTACTCAATCATTAGAAAAAGTCAAAATGGCACAATTTCTTGATCAAGAGCCGCACCATCTCTCCGGAGGTCAGAAGCAAAGGGTAGCGATCGCAGGTGTCATTGCCTTAAGGCCGGATATTATTATCCTTGATGAGTCTACCTCGATGCTGGATCCAAGAGGGCGTGAAGAAGTATTGGAAACAGTTAGAGAGCTTAAGCAGGATTATAATATGACGGTTATCTCGATTACTCATGATTTAGAGGAAGCCGCAAAGGCGGACCGCATTCTGGTCATGAACAAAGGACAGCTTTACCGTGAGGGAACACCTGAGGAAATCTTTCAAATGGATGACGAGCTGGTTAAGCTCGGTTTAGATATTCCCTTTCCTGTTAAGCTTAGCAAAATGTTAAGGGAAAAAGGATTGCCCTTATCCAGGCATTATTTATCTGAAGAAGAGTTGGTGGAAGAGTTATGGACATCTCACTCCAAGATGTAGAATACCGTTACCAGGTTAATACGCCATTTGAACGCCTTGCGATAAAAGATGTATCCATCGATATTCCATCTGGCACCTTCCTGGCTATCATTGGGCATACAGGGTCTGGAAAGTCTACTGTTCTCCAGCATTTGAATGCACTGCTGAAGCCGACAGAAGGCAAGGTGTTTATTGGAGATCGTGTCATATCTGCAGAGAAAAAACAGAAAAAACTGAAGGAAGTCCGCCAAAAGGTCGGAATCGTATTTCAGTTTCCTGAGCATCAGCTGTTTGAGGAAACGGTAGAAAAAGATATATGTTTTGGCCCAATGAATTTTGGAGTTTCTGAAATGGAAGCCAAAAAAAGGGCACGTGCTGCAATCCAGCAAGTTGGACTTCCAGAAGAGATCCTGAACAAGTCTCCGTTTGATCTATCAGGCGGGCAAATGAGGCGTGTTGCCATTGCAGGCGTGCTTGCTATGGAACCGGATGTTATCGTCCTGGATGAGCCTACTGCAGGTCTTGATCCGCGAGGAAGAAAAGAGATTATGGATATGTTCTTTCGCTTGCATCAAACCAGAGGGCTCTCAACTGTGCTGGTAACTCATAGCATGGAGGATGCCTCCCGTTACGCTGACCAGATTGTCATTATGCATAACGGAGAAGTGTATGAGAAAGGAACACCTAAAGAAATCTTTTCCTCACCTGAGGGGTTGCTTAAGCTTGGCCTTGATGTCCCTGAGGTTGTCCGTTTTCAGCAGAAATTTGAAACGTTATTCAACACCCGTTTCTCTAAGACTTGTTTAACAATGGAGGAGCTGACGGAAGAGGTAGCATCATTAGTGAAGAGGGGTGCGCCGAAATGATGGATAAAATGATTTTTGGGCGCTACGTTCCTGCCGATTCTGTCATTCATTGGATGGATCCACGCTCAAAGCTGATTCTTATCTTTTTATTTGTCTGTATCGTTTTTCTTGCCAATAATTTTTTGACTTACGGTATATTAACGGTTTATACCTTTTTTATGATCGCTTTGTCAAAAGTGCCCTTCAAGTTTATTTATACGGGCTTGAAGCCAGTACTTCTGCTTGTTATTTTTACTTTATTCCTGCACTTATTTTTAACGAAAGAAGGAGAAGTCCTCTTCCGGTTTGGGTGGTTAACCATCTATGAAGAAGGATTGAGGCAGGGGATCTTTATTTCATTGCGCTTTTTCCTGCTGATTTTGATGACTTCCATTCTGACTTTAACAACGACTCCGATTGAAATAACCGACGGCTTAGAAAGTCTGCTCGCTCCTCTAAACAAGATAAAGTTTCCGGTTCATGAGCTGGCTCTGATGATGTCTATTTCTCTTCGGTTTATTCCAACCCTCATGCAGGAAACGGATAAGATAATGAAGGCACAGACAGCAAGGGGAGTGGACTTTACGAGCGGCCCTATTAAAGACCGGGTTAAAGCTATAATTCCGCTGCTAATCCCCTTGTTTGTCAGTTCTTTTAAAAGGGCTGAGGAGCTTGCAGTGGCGATGGAGGCACGCGGGTACAGAGGCGGGGAAGGCAGAACGAAATACCGGCAGCTTAGCTGGGGTCTGAAGGATACAGGAATGCTTGCTATGCTTGCGGTACTGACCCTTGTGCTATTTCTGCTGAGGACATAATGGAGCTGAATTATGCAAAGATTTAAATGTATCGTTACCTATGATGGCACCCATTTTGCCGGCTATCAGATTCAGCCGAATAAGCGGACCGTACAGGGAGAGCTGGAGAGGGCCTTAAAGAAGCTTCATAAGGGAGAAGACATAAAGGTAACAGCCTCTGGAAGAACCGATGCTGGCGTCCATGCAAGAGGCCAGGTGATTCACTTTGATTCTCCACTAAATATTCCAGATGAAAAGTGGGAGATTGCCCTGAATTCACTGTTGCCCGATGATGTAGCGGTCATTGGGGCTGCAAGGGCTGCTGAGGACTTTCACGTACGCTTCGATGCCAAAGGGAAGGAATATCGGTACTTCGTGCATTTATCGTCCAGGAGGGATCCTTTTAAGCGCCACTATGCCTATCAATTTCCTTTTGCTTTAAATGTTGATTCAATGAAAAAAGCAGCAGCAGGCTTAGTTGGAACGCACGATTTCACGAGCTTCTGTTCAGCAAAAACGGAAGTGCAAGATAAGGTAAGGGAAATCCAGGAGATCGAGGTGTTCGAAGAAGGGGATATGCTCATATTCCGTTTTAAAGGCACTGGTTTTTTATATAATATGATCCGCATACTCGTCGGAACTCTTCTGGAGGTCGGGTCCGGGGAAAGAGACCCGAATTCTATGACTGCTGTTATCGAGGAGAAAAACAGATCTGCTGCAGGGAAAACAGCGCCTCCCCAAGGTTTATATTTATGGAAAGTTTTTTATTAAAATTTTGGTAAAAAACAGCGAGGAACCACGAGGACGCGTTGTAAAGCCAAATTCTTTTTAAAAAAAGATCTAAAACAACTAAACCAGGTGTAACATCCCCTTGACATTGGACTGTCAAAGTTATAATATAGCATATGGTATTATTATTAAAACCACGATAAGCCCCGGAACTTATTGTGTCGAATATATTAAACCAAAATGATTAATGATGGATTTATTAGGAGGGAAACTGATGCGTACAACGTTTATGGCGAATTCAAATAATATCGAACGTAAATGGTACGTGGTTGATGCTGAAGGCAAAACTCTAGGTCGTCTTGCTAGTGAAGTAGCATCAATCTTACGTGGTAAACATAAACCAACTTATACACCACATGTAGATACTGGTGATCATGTTATTCTTATCAACGCTTCAAAAATCGAACTTACTGGGAAAAAGCTTACTGACAAGATCTACTACCGTCACAGCATGCACCCAGGCGGTCTAAAGACAAGAACTGCTCTTGAAATGCGTACAAACTACCCTGAGAGAATGTTAGAGCTTGCTATCAAAGGCATGCTTCCAAAGAACTCTCTTGGCCGTCAAATGTTCAAGAAATTACACGTATATGCTGGTAGCGAACATCCGCACCAAGCACAACAACCTGAAGTTTACGAACTTCGTGGATAATTTTTAGGGAGGTTATTAACTTGGCACAGGTTCAATATATTGGTACTGGTCGTCGTAAGAGCTCCGTTGCACGTGTTCGTTTAGTTCCAGGCGACGGTAAAATCATCATCAATGATCGTGAAATCACAGATTACATTCCTTTTGCAGCTTTACGTGAAGTTGTAAAACAACCGCTTGTAGCTACTGAAACTCTTAACAGCTACGACATTCTTGTAAATGTAAACGGCGGTGGATACACTGGTCAAGCTGGCGCAATCCGCCACGGTATCGCTCGTGCGCTGCTTCAAGCTGACCCAGAATTCCGTCCAACATTAAAGCGCGCAGGACTACTAACTCGTGACGCACGTATGAAAGAGCGTAAGAAATACGGTCTTAAAGGTGCTCGTCGTGCTCCTCAGTTCTCAAAGCGTTAATTATCAAGCTTTCAAAGGCTCTCAACCGTTTGGTTGGGGGTCTTTTTTAATTCTAAAAAGTTTAGTTGACTTTTAGAACAACGAGATCCAGGTTGGAAAAGCGGTTATTTAAATAAGTGACTGGGAAGCTGAATATAGTACTGAACAAGACTCTATTCTTTAGCTAAGAATCATAATTGTTTTTAGCCTTTGCAAAATTGAAATAAGGATACAGGGGCATATTAAAATTAGGTTCTAGAATTTGAAAGGGTGCAGAAGCTTGAAAGTTCTATCAATGATCCAGCCTTGGGCAAGTCTTTTTGTTCTGAGAGAATCGAAGTTTGAAACAAGGTCTTGGAAAACGAATTATCGAGGATCTTTAGCTATTCATACAAGTATAAAGGTAGATAGAGCTGCGTGCCGCCATATAGCAATTCAAAATCTCTTAAAGAAGCATGGGTACTTAAGTGAGAATCTTCCCACTGGTATGATCATTGCCATGTGTAACCTTGAGAATTGCTTAAAAATCATTGGAAATGATCAATCTTCTGCCATTTTGGAAGATGGACGAATCATAACAGGGAATGAATTTTTTCTGGGCGACTATAGAATGGGAGGCTACGCCTGGGAGATTAAAAATATGCAGATGCTCCATGATTTTATACCGGCAAAAGGCAAACTAGGGCTATGGGAGCATGAATTGAATTAGGCAAAAGTGCAGAATGAAAAGTTAAATAGTCCATCATATCGCTCAGCCAGCCAGCTGGTTTTTTTTATTTTTAATTCGGTAAGTCACTGTCGCTTATTGTCGGATATAGCAGACTATACAGAAAGTGGTGTTTTTTATTTTAGCAAATATCGGCTTGAGAAGGGATTATCATTGCTGAGGAAGGCTAAGGGGATGTTCAGATGTAAATGTTAGCGTTTTCATTCACTTTCTCGCCCTTATCCTCCTGACTTTCCGATATAGCCTTGATTATGAATCTCAGCATGTTACGATAGATAACGTTGAAAAAATACGAACGGTTTTACGAACAGAATGATCATCTTAAGGAGGATGTCCATGTTAGAAAATAAAACGATTGCTTTTTTAGGCGCAGGTTCAATGGCAGAGTCAATGATTTCAGGAGTTATGACAGCTGAAAAAACGCCAGCGGATCAAGTTTATGTTACAAACAAGAGCAATGCAGGCAGACTTGTTGAAATGGGTGAAAAGTACGGTGTGCAGGCTATGCCGCAGAGCGAGCTGCCATTTGAAAAGATTGACTTGTTTATTTTAGCCATGAAACCAAAGGGTGCAGAAGAAGCTCTTCATTCTATAAAAGACAAATTAAAACCTAACCAGGTGATCCTTTCTGTATTGGCAGGCATTACAACGGAGTTTATGGAAGAGCATTTAAATGCTGGCCAGCAGGTTGTCCGTGTGATGCCGAATACCTCAAGCATGATTCAGGAATCCGCTACTGCTGTCGTGGCAGGCAAGAATACAAGCATGGCTAATGTTGATTTGGTTAAGGAGCTGCTTGAATGCATGGGTGAGGTTTATATCATCGATGAAGATCAAATGGATGTTTTTACGGGATTAGCCGGAAGCGGTCCTGCCTATTTCTATTATTTGATGGAAAACATGGAACGCGTAGGGGTAGAAAAAGGTATGGATGAAGAAACGGTTCGAAAAATAGTGGCGCAAACCATTTTCGGTGCTGCAAAGATGGTACTGGAAAAAGAAGAAGCACCGACTTCACTTAGGGAAAAAGTAACTTCTCCTAACGGTACGACCGCTTCGGGACTGGAAGCGCTAAGGAAATTTAACGGAGGAGAAGCCATCTCACAGGCAGTCGAGCATGCTGCGAAACGCTCGAAGGAAATCAGCAAGGAATTGGAAGGGGTACTTGTCACTTCCTAGCCTTAAGGAAGTTCATAAACCCGGGGAATAAAGCGGTCGAATTCTTTTGACTCTCCGGCCCACACCAGGCGGCCATTGTGTCAACGCGAACTTCTCGGCCCTGTACTTATTTATTTATGAACCTCAATTATAAAGGCTGCAATAGTTCACAGGAGGTATTGGATGTTAAATAAAGAAAAGCAGATAAAAAGAGTTGTTATTAAGATTGGAAGCAGCTCATTAACAAGCATGCACGGAGAAATTAGCCGCAGGAAGCTTGAAAACCTTGCGGAGCAAATTGTGGCTTTGAAGGATGCTGGCTATGAAACAGCTGTGGTTTCATCAGGTGCTGTAGCAGCGGGCTATCGCAAGCTTGGGTGCATTGAACGCCCATCATCACTTCCGGAAAAGCAGGCTGCAGCTTCAATTGGCCAAGGGCTGCTAATGGAATCTTACTCAGAACTCTTTTTATCTCACGGGTATGTGGCTTCACAAATATTAATCACACGAAGTGACTTCTCCGATGAAGTACGTTATGGAAATATGCATAACACGATGAATGTGCTATTGGAGCGCGGAATCATTCCAATTATTAATGAAAATGATACCGTTACAGTCGATCGGTTGAAATTTGGGGACAATGATACCCTTGCTGCGAAGGTTGCAGGCCTTATTGATGCTGATCTGCTCATCATTCTATCGGATATTGATGGCCTATATGACAGCAATCCAAATGATAATCCACATGCACAGCTTCTGGAAAATGTTCATTCTATTACACCGGAAATTGAAGCAGCAGCTGGCGGGTCAGGAAGTGCTGTTGGAACCGGCGGCATGAAATCAAAGATCCAGGCAGTGAAAATTGCGATGGCAGCAGGGATCGACTCCTTTTTAGGAAAAGCAGGAACCGAGAATATCTTATTGGATGCTGTGGAAGGTACTGCAAAAGGAACTTATTTCGAACAGGAATCAGATGCATTTAACCTCGATAATCAAAGACAGTGGATTGCTTTCCATTCAGGTCCAGAAGGCAAGGTTACAATCAACTCTGATGCCAAAGCCGCCATTATTGATAATAATGAAAATTTGTATCGTTCTGATATCCAGGAGGTTAAAGGCCGGTTCAAGGATGGCGCGGTTGTCCGTATCCTTGATGAAGAAGGAAAAGAGATCGGCCTCGGCAGAATTAATTTTTCAAATGAACAGCTTAATGAATTAACAGCAGAAGATGAAAAAGAGCTAGAACCGGCAATTGCACAAGAAACGTTTGTATGTTCACGGGATTTTAAACTGCCGGCACTTGTTTAATGTAAATATACTAGGAGGGATTCAATGACTACTGCAGCTGCAGTAAAAAAAAGTACAGTTGAAGAACAGGCGAAGAGGGCAAAAAAGGCTGCCAAAAGTTTAAGTATTTTAACGACAGAAGAGAAAAATGAAGCACTTCGTACAGTCGCAGATGCTTTGGATACAGGATATGAATCGATTATACAAGCGAATCTTATCGATCTGAAAAATGGAGAAGAAAAAGGGTTTGAGCAGGCCTTTATGGACCGTCTTTCCCTTAGTAAAGAACGTATAAATGACTTTGCAGAAGGCCTTCGCCAAGTCGCGGAACTTCCTGACCCAATTGGAGATGTCATGTCAGGCTGGACATTGGATAACGGCTTAAAGGTAGAAGAGGTACGAGTTCCGCTTGGCGTCATTGGAATGATCTATGAGGCGCGCCCAAATGTAACGGCTGATGCAGCAGGACTGGCCTTAAAGTCAGGAAATGCCATCGTTTTAAAAGGCGGTTCTTCCGCTCTAAATTCGAATAAAGCCATTGTGGAGATTATTCATCATGCACTTGAAGAGACAAAAATACCAAAAGATGCGGTTCAATTCATTGATACGGTGGACAGAGAAGCCACTCAAACGCTTTTCACTATGAAAGAGCATATCGATGTATTAATCCCGCGAGGAGGAGCATCTTTAATTAAAGCTGTTGTTGAAAATGCGACAGTTCCTGTGCTTGAAACAGGAGTAGGTAACTGCCATATATATGTGGATAAGGATGCAGATCCGGAGAAAGCCATCAATATCCTTATTAATGCAAAAACAGATCGGCCGGCTGTCTGCAATGCAGCGGAAACGCTGATTGTTCATGAAGCATGGCTGAACCAGCATAAAGAATTGCTTGCAGAATCATTTAAAAAGCATGGTATTACCGTTCATGGAGACGAGTCAGCAGCCGCTGCCCTTCCAGATGTAAAGACAGCAACTGAAAGTGATTGGGCAAATGAATATTTAAGCCTGGATCTAGCTGTAAAAACCGTTAAAGATTTGGAAGAAGCGATTGACCATATCGACCAGTATGGTACAAAGCATTCTGAAGCGATTATTACAGAAAATGCAGACACAGCGAAGAAGTTTATGCAGTTAACGGATGCTGCGGCACTTTATCATAATGCATCCACAAGGTTTACAGATGGAGGGGCGCTAGGCTTTGGTGCTGAAATCGGCATATCAACACAAAAACTTCATGCGAGGGGACCTATGGGCCTTCCAGCATTAACAACCCGTAAATATATAATGTCCGGAAACGGGCAAATTAGATAAGAACTTATGACAGGCACCGGCGTTAGCTGGTGCTTTTTTGTTAGGCTGTGATAACGCAATTGTTGGTTTACTCGTAAATAGCTGTCACATTTCCTTAGTCATGTCTAGTCAGTCTGCATATTCACTTCATTGTCTATCGATAAAAGCAAACTGAAGGGAGACAATGCAGGCGAGCGGAAATCAACACCAAAGCTTAACGGTATCTTTGTTAAAAAAATTGGCAGATGAATCGTGCCTGCTTTTTGTATTTCTCTCCCGCGGCAGATAAAGACTATCTTCAAGGGGTGAGAATGCAGTGACTGTCATAACGACGTTCAAAGAGAAAAAAAGAGAAAAGCAAATTAAATATGAAAAATCAGTCCTTCGGGAAATTTCCATAAAAGCTTTGAAAGAAAAAGTTCAGCAGTTTTTTGGCTCGTCCAGGTTTGTTTCTGGGTTGATGATGAATTCCGGAATCGAAGAAGCCTGTTACGATGTGGCGATAGAAGCGTATTTGCTGGGCGCAAATTACAGCCGTTTTGGGTTCTATGGCGAATCCTTGGATCAAGTACGTATAAGGTGTGAAAAAGAACAGAAACATCTAGTGGATACCTTATATAACTTCTTCCTGTACTGGGGACATGGTTCAGAGGCTGTTATGAGCGAATCCCTTTATTACATGTGCGAGCAATATGTAAACAGCTGGTGGTCAGAAGGGTTTAATAAAGGAGAAAGAAGGCATAAGCTGCGGCTGCACTAGACTGCCGCCCTCACTAATAATTAGCCCGTCTCATTGTCTCTAATGATACGTTGCGCTGTCCCTTTTCGAAGTTCTATTACTCCTCCTTGTCCCATATATTGAAATGAGGATAAGCAGGAGGGATTGATTAGGGCATATGAAGAAAAAAATAAAAATAAGCGGGTTTGCGATCGGGCTTATCATTCTTTTTCTCATTTTACAATATGATTTTACAGATGATGATTCTTGGGAATCGTGGAATCTTCCGTTAACGGGAAAGATTATCTTGCTTGACCCAGGCCACGGTGGTCCGGATGGCGGCGCCGGTGATGAAGGCGCACTGGAGAAAGATATCGCCCTTGATGTTTCTTTAAAAGTAAGGGACTACCTTCAAGAACAGGGAGCTCTTGTGATGATGACGAGAGAGGATGATCGGGACCTTGCACCTGAGGGGACCAGGGGATATAGCAGGAGAAAAGTGGAAGACCTTAAGAAAAGGCTTGAAATGATTAATACTTCTGATTCCGATTTTTACGTAAGCATTCATTTAAATTCGATTCCTTCTCCCCGGTGGAGCGGTGCCCAGACCTTCTACGCGCCTGGAATCAAGGAAAACGCGAAAGCCGCAAAATTCATTCAAGACGAGCTGCGCCGCAATCTGGAAAATACAAAACGTAATTCCAAACCGCTGAATAATGTTTTTATCTTAAAATACGCTAAAAAACCGGGGGTCCTAGTTGAAGTAGGGTTTTTATCCAACCCGGGTGAAAGAGCTAACTTGAAGACAGATGAGTATCAAGATAAAATTGCTGCATCCATATATAATGGAATCATGCGCTTTTATACAAATGAGGAAGAATTAACAGAGAAGTGGGAGTGAAAAGGTGCTGAAAGGGCATCTTTTCTTTTTTTAGCCTTGGCTCTGTTAAAGCTCATTATTGATTTTGGCAATATGCAGATGAAGGGACGAGATCCTCGAATTTGCATTCGCAATTTTCTTCTTGCGGTATCTAGTCAAGGATGCTGATTCAACGTCCAGCTGGAGCGGATCAAAGGGGGACTCCGCAGGCTTGAGGAGTTCTCACGGACCGCCCGCGATTCACTGAGCTTCTTGAGGGGAAATCAACAGGGAGGTTTAACAGATTATTAGTGATAAGGGTGAACAAGCAGGGGAATAGTGAATAAAAATGGGATGTGATAGAATTAACAGTAAAGAATATTCAATATGTTATACTAAAATGGAAACGAATTCAGAAGGCGGGTGTTTTTATGTTAACTGAACAGAAAGTCAAAGAAGCTTTAACCGGCTTGCAGGAACCATTTATACATAGAACGTTAGGCGAACTAAATGCGATAGAGGAAATTAACATTAAAGAAGAAAAGAATCATGTTAGCGTGAAAATCCAGATTGCCAAAACAGGAACTGCTGAACAGCTTCAGCTACAAACACAAATTGTGAACCTTTTAAAAGAAGCAGGGGCGGCTACAGTTGGGATCCGCTTCAGCGAGCTTCCTGAAGAAGTCTTATCGCAATACAGAGAGGCTGCATCTGAGGAAGATAGAGGTTTGCTTTCTCCAGGCAATAAAACCGAATTTATTGCAATTGCAAGCGGAAAGGGCGGGGTTGGCAAATCCACTGTTTCCGTAAACCTTGCAGTATCTCTTGCAAGATTGGGCAAGAAGGTTGGCCTTATTGATGCCGATATTTATGGATTCAGCGTCCCTGATATGATGGGAATAACAAAGCGACCTGTTGTCAGAGGAGAAAGAATTCTTCCAGTAGAGCGCTTTGGGGTGAAAGTCATTTCAATGGGATTCTTTGTTGAAGATAATGCGCCAATTATCTGGAGAGGCCCAATGCTTGGGAAAATGCTGAACAGCTTCTTTAATGAAGTAGAGTGGGGAGAGCTTGATTACCTGCTTCTTGATTTGCCGCCGGGAACCGGCGATGTTGCCCTGGATGTGCACACAATGCTGCCGTCCTGCAAAGAAATAGTAGTTACAACACCGCATCCGACTGCAGCCTTTGTTGCTGCTCGTGCAGGTGCTATGGCTCTTCGGACAGAACATGAGATCTTAGGTGTTATTGAAAATATGGCATATTTTGAAAGCAAGCTGACCGGGGAAAGAGAGCATGTCTTTGGCCAAGGCGGCGGAGAAAAGCTGGCTGATGAACTAAGAACAGAGGTTTTAGGACAGCTGCCTCTTCAGCAGCCAGATTGGAATGAAGAAGACTTCGCTCCATCCATCTATGATGAAGACCATAAACTTGGACAAATTTATACGGATATCGCGCGTAAAGTTATTCAAGCAGTTGAAAGCAAGTGATAAAAAAACCTCTTCCGTAATGGAAGAGGTTTTTTAATTTGATACAGCACTTATTAAGCTCCGCCGCCTTGGCCGCCGCCGCCCTGGTCTCCACCTTGGCCGCCACCGCCTTCACCACCGCCTCCTTCTTCGCCGCCCTGCTGTTCTCCGCTTTTTACTTCTTCAGCAGCTTTAAGAAGGAGATCCTGGATTTTGGCTTTAAAAAGCGGGCTTTCAAATGTTTCAGTTACTACCTTTTGCAAGTGCTCCCGATACTCTTTGCTTTTAAGAACGTTGGTTACTTCCTTTTCAAGCTCAGGATCTTTTAGTACCTCTATCATCATTCCGCGATATTCAGGATCCTTCATTAGATCCTTTAAAAGCTGTTCATTTTCCTTTTGCATGCTTTTTGCCATACTTTCAGCAAACTTAGGATCATCAAATGACTTCTTCCAAAACTCTGTGCCTTTTTCAGAGGTCAAAGTTTTCTCAATTGTTTCAGCAACAATCTTTTGGTCCATGACCAGCTTTTGCTTCATCTTTTCATCTGCCATTAATTCTTCAATGGCTTTTTTTCCTTCATCTGTCTTCAATATATCTACAACCATTTTTTTAGTTTGCTCATAATCCATTTGGCCGCCGGTTTCACCCTGGCCGCAGCCTGATATGAAAAACACAATTGCAAATGGCAGGAGCAAACGGAATTTTTTTAGCATGTTGAAGCTCCTTTCAGAGGTGTCCTTAACTTTAGAATGAAGAAAATGAGCAAATATTATGCGCTGCAAATACAATGCCTAGATTTTTCAAACTTTGGTTGGTACAATCATAAGGTGGTATTGTATTAAAAGGAATGAATTTAATTATTATGGGGGAAAAATAAATTGACTAGCCGTAATTGGGTAAAGCTTTTTATATCAACTCTTTTAGTTGGGGGTTTAACAACTGGAGTTGTAGGATTTATTGTTCGATGGGAAGAATTTGCACCAATCTTCACTGATTTTGATATTCTTGAAATCCTCTCTGTTTTGTTCTGGCTTATAGGTGTAGGATTAATTTTTAGTATCGTGAGTCAAATGGGATTCTTTGCTTATCTAACTGTACACCGTTTTGGATTAGGCATTTTTAAAGGTTTATGGAATCCTATCCAAATCGTGCTTATTTTGTTTGCATTATTTGATTTGGTTTATTTCCGCTATAAGGCTTTTGCCAATGAGGGAGACAGCATCCTCCCGTATATTGGCGTCGCAAGCTTCCTCCTAATAGTGGGACTTATAGTCGCTGCGATAAAAACAAAGCAAACGAATCAGCATGCATTCATCCCGGCAGTCTTTTTTATGGTGGTGGTAACGGCGATTGAGTGGGTTCCGGTTTTAAGGGTAAATGAAGAAAGCTGGCTATACTTAATGTTATTTCCGTTATTAGTTTGCAATACTTATCAGTTGCTTATTCTTCATAAACTTAATGAAGACTCGCAAAAACAGAGAAGCAAAATAGCAGAAAAGCCATCCAGATAAAATGGATGGCTTTTCTTTTGGCTCTTTTCTAAAAGATTGTTGTTTCTAAATAGATTTTGTAAATAAAACATTGATAAATAAGGTTGGTTGATTGGAGCTTAATGTGCTAATCCTGTGAAAAAGCATCCGCATTTCCTTCGTACGGTGATTATTCAGGACCGCTTATTCTAAGTCCAGCGGGAGGAGTGGGCGTGAGACCCCACAAGTGCTGTGCACCGAGGATGCTCACCGCCCGCCCCGCGCTTCGTTGAGCATCTTAGAGTGGAAATCAACCCCTCAGTATTGTTTATATAGCAACAAAGTTAAAACAGCCTCATTATTTTATTTCATTTGTCTTGGTATCAGCATTTGCAATCATTTGGGAAACGGTAACCAGCTTTAAATCTCTTTCCTCAATATTATTCAAAATGAGTGGAAGTGCCTTTGCTGTTTGTTTGGCGGAATCGGATGCATGAAGCAGGACAATATCCCCTTTTTTCACTTTAGAGACATTTTCAACAATTACTTCAACTCCAGGGTTAGTCCAATCCTTTGAATCAATACTCCAATGTACAACTGTATAACCCATTCTTTCTGCAACCTTTAATGTCTTTTGGTCAAAGTGACCTGTAGGGGCACGGACCAACTTGATGTCTTTAATATTTAGTTTTCTAAAAGCTTCCTGGGCCTTTGCGAGATCCCGTCTGATTTTATCTTCCTCAAGCTCGGTATAGTCCTCGTAATCGTAGCCCAAAATTCCAATTTCGTAACCCTCTTTCACGATTCTGGCTACTAAATCCGGATGGCGTTCTGCCCAGGATCCTGCAAGAAAAAATGTCGCCGACTTAACACCTTCCTTTTTGAGTATGTCCAAAATAGGTTCTGCTTTAACATCACCCCATCCAATATTGAAGGTTATGGCTAAATCCTTTTCCCCTTTATAAACAGCCTTTGGTCCATCCTTGGCTGAAAAAGCAGGCAAGTGGACGATGCTCTCCATATAGAGGAACCACGCAGTAAAAAATGCTGCTATAACCACTAACAGGATTTGTTTTAATGACTTCCCATTTAACACATAAAAAAAGTTCATAATATCCTTCACCTCGTCCGTTACATTCCTTGTCTCATACCTATGCATAACTTGTCTCATACATGAATAAAAAATTTTAATTCATAAAAAAGCACAAATGGAAAAATACTACAAAAAACCAAAAAAGAAACCACAGGGGGCAATGAACTTGATAGGTATGCTATTAAATCAAAAAGAATTAAAGGAATTGGAATATTTGATTAAGCGTGAGATGGATGAAATCCTTTTCGATTTAAAGGATGACAGGATTGATCATATTGTAAAAAGAGCCATGGAAGAAAGGTATAAAATATTATTTTCATTATTTCAGCGAGTGGCATCTCCAGCAGATTGCTTAAAGTACATGCGTTGCCGTCAGCGAGAACAAAAAGGATGATGCGAAATTTTTCAGGAAAAAACTTTTTACATACTGTTGACTTCTAATTAGTATCTTGGTATATTAATAAACGTCGCTGATGACGGTGAGTAAAAACATCTTAAAAAAGTTGTTGACGTCAAAGGTGATAAATGATATATTAATAAAGTCGCTTTTGGGCGACGGATTGATCTTTGAAAACTGAACGAACAAAAACGTCAACGTTAATTCTTTAGTCTTTTTTGAAAAGACAACAGCGGATCGTCGATTAAGAACGCCACGTCCTGTGGCAACATCGACGTCAA